>CAMYOP010000193.1:0-4767 GCA_947260045.1 uncultured Desulfobulbaceae bacterium | reverse complement strand
GATGTGATATTGCTTGCCAGTGCCATGGCTGAGAAGCAGAAGGTGATTACCTCTTCAACCAGGCAAATTCTCTCCACACTGGCTCTGCTTCCTGCTATCCAAGACATGAATATTAAGGCAAGCAGTGAAATTCTTTCTACTGTTTTGCAGCGAAATCCCAGCTACCATAATATTGCCTTAGTTGATCTTAATGGTGATGTAATGGCAGCTGGCAGGGCTTTCTCAAGAGTTAATCTGGCAGATCGTAAACATGTCAAAGATGCAATTACAAACAAAACTTTCGCAGTTGGTGAATTTATTGTCACCAGGGTAGGAGCGAAGGTTCCCACCTTTCCTTTTGCCTATCCAGTGCTGGACAAAGAAGGCCGACCTAAGGCTGTTTTGGCTGCAGTCATCAAACTGGCAAGTTCTTCGAGTTTTTATAACCTGTCAGAGCTTCCAGAAAAATCGTTTGTGGCTGTAACAGATCACCAGGGTATTCGCCTTTTTTACTATCCTGTCCAGAGCAAAACCAATCCTATTGGTAAGCCAATTAAAACAAGAATTTGGGACTTTGTCAAAAAGTCTCAGGAGCCTGGTATTTTAATAAGTACTGGTTCAGATGGCCTCCATAGAATATTTGCCTTTGAGCAGATTCATCTTTCCTCTGAAGAGCCACCGTATTTATATGTCTGGGCAGGTGTTCCTGAGGAATATATCCTTGCGCCAGCAAACAGTGAACTGAGGAGAAACCTGTTATTTCTCCTCTTGGCTACGGTAATTGCACTTTTTCTTTCCTGGCCCATAGGAAGGTACACAATTCTAGTCCCTATCCAGGGCTTGGTGTCCTTAACCAGTAAGTTTGCTCAGGGAGATTTTTCTGCGCGCTACGAAAAGCAAACAAGTACCAATGAGTTTGGGATGCTGATCAATGCATTTCATGAAATGGCCGATGCCTTGAGTGTCAGTGAAAAGACCATACACGAGAGCGAAGTACGCTTTCGCCGCCTGCTTGATAGTCTCGATGTCCTTGTTTATGTATCGGATATGGCCAGTTTCGAGGTTATTTTTATAAATACCTATGGGAAAAACCTGCTGGGTGATGTTACGGGAAAAATATGTTGGCAAAGTATCCAAAAGGATCAGACAGGGCCATGTGACTTTTGTACGAATAAATATCTATTGGATAAGGATGGTAAGCCGGGAGAGGTGTACACCTGGGAGTTCAAAAACACAGTAAACGGCAAGTGGTTTCATATAATAGACAGGGCAATAACCTGGTCTGATGGTCGTCTGGTAAGGCTTGAAATGGCCACAGACATTTCCAGTCGCAAGGAAAATGAATTAATAAAAGAAGCTCTAATCGAGAAACTGGAAAAATCAATTGCTGAAATCAAAACCTTACGCGGTATCTTGCCTATCTGCTCGTTTTGCAAAAATATCAGGAATGATCAAGGGTATTATGAACAGATAGAATCGTATATTCATAAGCACTCAGATGTGGATTTCAGCCATACTATTTGTCCTCCATGCCTGGAGAAACATTATCCAAATGAATTTGAGGCAATGCAGAAAAATCAGGAATAAAAAATTAGGTTATTTCCAGGCCATGAGTCGGTTTCATTGAAGGATTATGCCGGGTAACAAAAAATCATTCAAGCAGACCATGATTTTTCATTTTTGTTCGAAGCTGTTTTCTTGAAATTCCAAGTATATTCGCTGCCTGGGACTGGTTCCAGGAGGTTTTGTCTAGGGCACGCAGGATAATCCTCTTTTCCATGTCCGGCAGGTTCAATTCCGAGCATATCTGGCTTTCTTCACTCCCTGCCTGCTGCAATCTCCTGGGCAGACATTCAATGTTTATGTGGTCAAGGGGACAGAGGATGACAGCTCTTTCGATAACATTCTCCAGCTCGCGCACATTGCCAGGCCATTCGTAATCCTCAAGGAGACTGAGTACTTCAGGGTTCAGTGCGCGGATTTCTTTGTTGTTTTTCTGGCAGAAATGTTTGAGGTAATAATTGGCAATAAGGGAAATATCTTCTTTCCTGTCACGCAGGGGTGGAATTCGTATCGATATGACATTGAGTCTGTAGTAAAGGTCTGCCCGAAAATTCCCTTTTTCAACTTCTTCTTCAATATCAACATTGGTAGCAGAGAGTACCCGGACATCAATCTTGATTCTTTCCTTGCCGCCGACTCGAAGGATGTCTTTTTCCTGGAGAAAGCGGAGCAGCTTTTTCTCCAGATTAAGCTCCAGATCGCCTATCTCATCAAGGAAAACGGTTCCTTGGGCGGCCATTTCAACCAGGCCTATTTTACGCTCATTGGCATTGGTGAAGGCACCTTTTTCATAGCCAAAGAGTTCACTTTCCATCAGCTCTGAAGGGATCGTTGTACAGTCGATGGGGATGAAAGGTTTGGCTGCTCGCAGAGAATTATAGTGAATTGCTCTTGCGACAAGCTCTTTGCCAGTCCCGCTTTCACCCAGTATCAGGATGTTGGCATCTGTTTTACTCACCCGGCGAATGAGAGAAAAGACCTCCTGCATGGCCTGGGACTGACCTATTATGTTCATGAAATGGGCTTCACCCGGTCCTTCAGGTTCTGTTTTTGAAGCATCGTGGATGACGATTTGATGTACTATGTCTTCAAGGAGATTAAGGTCAACGGGCTTTGTCAGGTAGGTATAGGCACCTTTGCGCATACAGTTGACTGCCATTTCTATTGAGCCAAATGCAGTCAGGAGAATAAAAGGCGTGTCAGGGGTGCTCGTTCTGCTTCTTCACCGCTACGGGCAGTTTCGACAGTGATCTGTTCCTTTTGGAGAGCAGTTGAAAGAACTTTGAGCGAATTTATCTCATCATCAACAATTAAAATCGTATAATCCATTCCTACTCTACCTGTTGTAAGATCAATGAAAAAGTTGTTCCGATACCCTCGGTACTTCTAACCGATAAATCACCATCATGTTCCCTGGCAATCTTTTTTGATATAGCAAGGCCAAGTCCAGTTCCCCTGGTCTTGGTCGTGAAAAACGGATTGAAAATATCTTTCAGGATAATTTCCGGGATCCCCTTGCCCGTATCTTGCACCTCAATGAGAATATATCCCCTGGCAGACGCTTGGGTGGTAACCGTTACTGTGCCATTTTGGCCAACTGCTTCAAAAGCATTTATAACCAGATTTATGAGGATTTGTTTGATCTGGTTATAGTCGCAGAGCGCTGGGGGGAGGTCACCTGACAGTTTGGTGTGAAGGGTTACATTCTGATCTTTTGCTTCCTGTTCAAGGAGAAACAGGGTGTCCTGCACCAGTGTATTGATGTCTGTGGGCGAGGGATCAGGCTGAAGTGGACGGGCAAAATTGAGAAGAGTCTGGGTGAGTTGATTGATGCGGTTTACTTCATCAATGATAATTGTGGTAAATTCCTGGATTAAGGTTCCATCGTAATTTTTGTTGATATAGCTGGCTGCTCCACCAATTGCATTTAAGGGGTTTTTGATTTCGTGGGCAAGTGTGGCTGAAAGTTCACCAGTTGCTGCAAGCCTGCACATTCTCTCCTGCTCATCTATGGCATTGCCCAGCCGTTTTATCATCTCATTATAGGCAATTGACAGGTCACCTATTTCATCATTACTGATGACAGGAATAGGGTTATGAAAACCCTCTTCCACCAGACCTTCCACTCTGTCTTTGAGTTGCAGCATCGGCTGGATGAGACGAATAATCATGCCCAGCCCGAAAATCAGGGCAGAAGAGAGGGTAACAAACAACAGGGTAAAGATAAGAAGCTGTTCACTGACAACGTCAATGGGTGAGAGGTTGTCAAAAAACATGACTGTACCAAAGGTTAAAAGAGGAATGGCTGCCAACAGGGAAAAGGCGGTTAAGGCGCGGTAGAGAATGCTGCCGCCTCGAGAAAAATTTTGTTCTTTGCGAAAACTTATCCAGAGAAAGATAAAGCCAAAAGGACGCAAAAGATGCCCTGCAAACCAGACACGTGAACCAATTTGGGCAGGAAAAAACAGCAGGGCAGCTGAAATGGATATCAGGCCAAAGCCAAGCATGGCAAAGAGGAATGTAGTTTCTTTTTCCTTATAAAAAACAGCAAAGTAGAGGATGGCAACCAGGCCGGAAAGATAGGAAATAGAGATCCAGATAAGTGGCCTGAATTCATTAAACAGGGGCAGATGTTCGTTAATGGCCGGGAGCAGAAGTACCAATAAAGGGAGATAAAAAAGAGGCAGAAATTTTTTATCATCTGTTTTTTCAGCAGACATGCTGGTGATGATGACAAGCAGGCCAAAGCAGTAACCAAGAAGGGTCTGGTACAAGAAGTTTGTGTTGATTTGAAAAGAGTGGATTGCAGCGTGGATTGTGGAGCTGAACGCTAACAGGAAAAAGCCGCAGGCAAAAAGAAAGCTGCGGCTCTTGGTATTGATTGGACCATTTTGAGAATTTTTAAAGGCCTTTAGGCCTATCAACAGACAGAAGAGTCCGATGAGTACTTCTTCGGCAATATGATAGAGCATCTGGGGCTCTGTACCTGCTAAATGAAGATTCATTCTACTATTCTCATGTTCTGGCTATTGAATACGGCGTTCATTTTCCCTGCTGAACTCTTCACTTAGAATAAAATTGTCCCATTTGGGACAGCTCACTCGTATAACTTGTCCCTTCATGGACACTTGTCCACCTAAATGCAATCATAATGACCTTTTATTACTCCATTGTATTCAAAAAGCATGCACATAATCAATGGCATTATCTTTGCATTGTTTCAGC
>CAMYOP010000192.1 GCA_947260045.1 uncultured Desulfobulbaceae bacterium | reverse complement strand
GCCCATCTCACCTTTGGGCCATTCTCTTTTATAGCAGAATACATTACAGCTCTTGATGAATTCTCAGCTACTGACTTATCATTCCAAAATGAAGGTGCACAGCCTTCAGCACTGAATCTGGAAGCAGCTTACACAACTGACATCATGAGCAAAGAGACCAGCTTCGCACTTGCCTACCAACAGTCTTCAGAAGCCCTGGCTATAGAATTGCCAGAAACTCGCTACCTGGCAACAGTTGCCATGGGCATCTTTGATTATACAACCCTCCAGCTGGAATATCTTCATGACGAAGATTATGGTGTCAATGAGGGTGGCACAGGTGATGATGCCGACCAGGTAACCTTAAAGCTCGCTCTTGAGTTTTAATTTTATTTTTGATATTGGCGGCTTGGTGATACTCTTGCAGTACCAAGCCGTCAATATTTTCAATAAGGCCTATTCCCAGGCCCAATAGCACTTCTACATTTCCCCAGTAAGACATTTTTCGGCAGGAATACAGCGGGGTTCATTCTCCTTAAATAACTGTTCTCTCAACCTCTTTCGAACAAAAAACCCCGCCAAGTAACACTTGACTAAAACCAATCAAAGGTGCATAATAACGTATTCGTAATCAACTTGATACTAAAACTCACTCCTTTCAAGCAGTACCTTTTACATGTCACCCACACCAAATACAAGCGATTCTAAAGCGACGCCCCACTTACGTGTTGAAGTTTTAAGAGATACGCTGAAAATCATTATTCCTTCTTTTCTCGCAATTGCCCTGTTTGTCAGCAGCCTTTTTTTTAGTATTATCCCAGCATCCCGTGACAACCTCATGGAGCAGAAAAAAAGTGAAATTTCCCATCTTATCCAGACGGGCTGGGCCATTCTGAACCATCACCATGAATTGGTCAATACTGGTATCGTTTCTATAGAAAAAGCCCAGCAAATGGCAATAGATCAATTGCGAAATATTCGGTACGGCCCAGAGTCCAAAGATTATTTCTGGTTAAATGATACAAAGCCCACCATGATCATGCATCCTTATCGTTTGGACTTGGAAGGTAAGGATATCAGTGATTACCAGGATACAAATGGCAAGCGCCTGTTTTTGGATGTGGTTGACATTGCCAAAAAACAAGGAGAGGGCTATGTCCCTTATACTTGGCAATTAAATGACAACCCGGAAAACATCTCGGCAAAACTTTCCATCGTAAAGATGTTTGAACCATGGGGATGGGTCATTGGTACTGGCCTATACCTCGAGGATGTCGAGCGAGAGATTAAAGCTGTACTAAAAAAGATCGTTTCGATTTCAATTGGTATTCTACTCGTTATCAGCCTGTTAATATTTTTTACTGTCCAAGACGGTATACAGGAAAAAAGAAAACGGTTTCACGCAGAAGAAACCCTCAAAGATTATCAGGACCACTTGGAATCTTTGGTCGAGAGTCGGACTCAGGAGCTTTCCAGCGCCCTTTCCAAGGTGAAGCAGCTAAGCGGTTTTCTGCCAATTTGTGCCTCCTGCAAAAAAATCCGTGACGACGAAGGCTACTGGAACCAGATAGAATCATACATCAGAACCCACTCAGAAGCAGAATTCAGTCATTCCATCTGCCCTGACTGTGCCAATACATTATATCCTGATTTCAACCTTTACCAAAACAGCAAGAAAGAGAAAAAATCCTGAGAAAAATGTCCCGCGGTAAACGAAGGGTTCTCTCTATAGAATTGTTGACAGTTGGCACCATCACATTTTTTCTATATTGTAAAACGTTGTAGCTGCTCATTTAACAGTGAAGCCACCTTCCGCAACTTACCGGAACAAACCTCTATTTCTTCACTGATAACTGTAAAATCCTTTGCTGCCAAATCCACACCTTTAATATCCGTCGCAATATCTTCTGAAGCAGCTGAACTTTTCACAACACTCTCACTGACGTCCTGTATGCCATCTGAAGCCTGCATGACATTGCCAGCAATCTCTTGAGTCGTTGCAGCCTGTTGCTCAACAGTTACAGCAATGGACGAAACAATATCATCCGCCTTTGTTATAATACTTGAGATCTGATCAATTTCAGCAACCGCAGTATTGGTAGAAGCCTGAATTCGTTCTATTTTGGCCCTGATTTCAGTTGTTGCCTCAGAAGTCTGGCGGGCCAACTCCTTGATTTCATTTGCAACAACAGCAAATCCCTTGCCGGCTTCACCTGCCCTTGCAGCCTCAATGGTCGCATTAAGCGCAAGCAAATTGGTCTGCTCTGAAATTTCAGTTATAACCTCTGTGACCTCGCTGATTTCTTTTGCAGAACTGCCAAGTTTATCAACATTCTCTGATGCCTGCTGGGCCTGAATGACCGCCTGCTCTGTAACATTTCTGGCATTCTCTGAATTGCCAGCAATTTCATTCACCGTTGCTGTCATTTCCTCAGCAGAGGCAGCAATAATGGATATATTGGTTGCCGCCTGTTCTGTAGCAGCTGCGACAGAATGCATCTGACCACTTACCTGATCAGCGGTAAAAGAAACCTTATTGGACTTGCTCACAGTATGGAGAGTTTTCTCGGTCATTTCTGTAGATAGAGCAGAAAGACTGCCTGAGGATTCACTGAGCTTTTCCACCCCATTTTTAACTTCAGAAAACATTGCACGAATACTTCGCCCCATGGTATCAAGAGCCTCAATGAGGACACCAACCTCGTCTTTTCGGTTCAAATCTAAAACCAGATTAAGCTTTCCGCCTGCCATTTCATTTGCAAAATCAACCCCTTGTTTTATTGGACGAACTATCTGCAGAGCGACAAATATAGTCAAGCTAATACTCAACCCAGCACAAAGCAGGGTAATAATAATAAGAGCATTCCGGATTTTAGAGAGAATCACCTGGACGTCATCGATATAAATACCAGTACCTGCAACCCACCCCCAGGGAGCAAACAATTCAACATACGATATTTTTGGAACAGGCTTGTTACTTCCTGGTTTAGACCACATATACTCAACATATCCAGAACCGTTTTCCTTGCAGACCGCTACCATTTCCATAAAAAGATAGATACCATTTGGGTCTTTGAATTCATTGAGTTTTTTCCCATCCAACTCAGGTTTTAGCGGATGCATGATCATGACAGGTTGCATATCATTTAACCAGATATAATTTTCACCAGCATATCGCAGCCTTTTTATATCTGCAGTGGCCTTTTTTTTCGCTTCAGGTAATAAAAGAGCGCCATCCTTCACCTGTTTTTCATAGCCTCTCATGATTGAACTGGCGAGCTGAACAAGGTTTTTGACGCTTTCCTGTTTTTCCTCATATATCTGCTCTGATATCTTAGGAATTATGAAAAACAGAATGACAGCGGTCAATAAAAACAAATTGACAACCGTGATGGTAAAAATTTTAGAAAAAAGCTTCCAGTCGCGGAATCGTTTGACTTGCATCAATTGTCTCCCAGTATATTTAAAACACTTCATAGCTTTTAACAAATGGTACATCATGTTCCGTGCCACATTCAATTACTTCCTGAAAAATCGACAGTTTGGTGCAAAATATGCAAAGTGTCATAAAGGCAGGCTACTCCATACTTGAAAAATGGATAGTTACATTGTGGAGAGAAGGTTGAAAATTACGTAAGAAAATTAAGAGATAAGATATGAAAGATTGAGTCTAGAGAGTCCTGGTGCCAGCAAAACTTATTTTTTAACCAATGCAGACTCTGTTATTGACCTCAATACATTACTGTAACAGGTATTACGTTTTTCACTTACCGCTTCAAAGCCTTTTGCATAAATTCTCGCCAGACAGGAGCGGCAGTGCGACCACCACTTTCACCAGAACCAAGATTATCGCCCTTGTCGTAGCCAAACCATACCCCTGCTGCAATTCGTTCTGTATATCCGACAAACAAGACATCATTATTATTATCAGTTGTTCCTGTTTTTCCCGCAGCCCCTCTAATACCTTTAGCCTGCTTACCTGTACCGCGTGCAATTACTTCCTGCAGGAGACCATGAACCTTATGAGCAGCAGATCTGCTGATAACCCGGTTAACATTTTGTTTAGCCAAAGGCTTTACCCTGCCATCTCTTGAGCGAATACGAGTAATTGCTGTAGGTTTATGATAGAGACCGTTATTAGCAAAAACAGTATAGGCAGCAGTCATCTCAAGTAGGGTGACAGGAGAGGCACCAAGTGCCAGAGGCAGTTAGGGTGACAGGAGAGGCACCAAGTGCCAGAGGCAGTTCTCGTTTCAATGGTGATTGTATTCCTGCTTTTCTTGAGATTCTTATCACACTCTCCAGCCCGATTTTTCGAAGTAATTTAATGGTGACGATATTATTTGAGAAAATCAGGCCATCACCTAAACTTGTAGAACCATTATAGAGACCATTAAAATTAGCAGGCTTCCAGACTTGGCCATTTTTACTTTTGATGGTAAGAGGCACATCATTGAAGGTGGCTTCTGGTGCAAACCCTTTTTCAAAGGCAGTTGCGTAAATTAAGGGTTTAAAAACAGAGCCAGGTTGTCGCTTTGCCTGAACTGCCCTGTTATATTGACTGCTTTTAAAATCCAGACCACCAACCATGGCCAGTATTCTTCCCGATGCTGTGTCAAGAACAACCATGGCACCTTGGGGAGCTTTTTTCTTGTGTCGCTTACCAATTGCCAATGCTCCTTTTTTCAAAGTATCAAAGGCAATCTGCTGCATTCTGGCATCAAGTGTGGTGGATACTGTCATGCCCTTCTCAAACAATTGCTTTTTATCCCATTTTTTCTCAAGCTGAGCAAGCACATACTGGCGGAAATAGCCATTGGCAGACTTTCTTTTTCTCGCATCCTCCAGTTGTATCTCTTGGCTATAAGCCTTCCTGGCGGCATCAGCAGAAATAGAACCTTCTTCGACCATCCGGTTCAGGACATATCTTTGTCGTGCTTTAGCTCTGTCAAAATGTACCAGGGGGGAATATCTGCTAGGAGCTTGGGGGAGGCCAGCCAAAAGAGCAATTTCAGCAAGACTCAGTTGCTTTACTCTTTTATTAAAATAGGTTCTGGCAGCGGCCTCTACACCATAGGCACCTTCACCCAAATAAATTTCATTGAGGTAAATCGCTAAAATCTCTTTTTTTGACAACATTTTATCAAGCCTGTAAGCAAGAATTGCTTCTGTGACTTTCCGAAAGTAGCTTTTTTCCCGGGTAAGCATGAGTGCACGAGTGACCTGCTGGGTAATGGTCGAACCACCCTGACTCCTGCGCCCTGCACGGATATTATTGATAAAGGCACGCGCTATTGACCAGATATCCAGACCGGCATGCTGCCAAAAACGACTATCCTCTGCGGCAACAAAAGCTTGGGCCGCAAGCGATGGAACCTGCTTAACATTTAGAATGATTCGATTTTCTTTATATACAGAATCAACAGGTCGACCATTTTTATCAAGCAGTACTGAAGCAATCATGGGTTTATAATCAGCAAAAGATCGAATATCTGGGATATCAAGTGAATGAAACCAGGAAAGGCCAATACCTAAAAAAACGGTCACACTTCCACAAACAACAAGCAGAAATTTAATTATATGGGAATGATTACGAAGCCGGCTAGGAGCTCGTTTTTTCCGTACTGTTTTTTTATTATTTGAGGGAGTTTTCACAAAGGATTGTTGCACATCTGTTATTTTGATATTGACGAATCAAGCTCGGAGGCTCATACTGTATTTTCACATGTGATTTAAACAGTTATTCCCTTTTTTTTACAAACCTTAATTCAATAAATCCCAAAAAATATCGTGTCAAAAATACGTCTGCTCTCTGAACATCTTGCAAATCAAATCGCTGCTGGTGAAGTCGTCGAAAGACCCGCTTCTGTTATTAAAGAACTTGTAGAAAATAGTATCGATGCTGGGGCAAGTAGGGTCCAGGTACAGGTAAAAGGATATGGAACGTCCCTTCTTCAAGTCATTGATAATGGAGAGGGAATGGTCCAGGATGATGTTTTGTTGTCACTTGAACGGCACGCCACTTCAAAACTACAGGAAGAAAGTCAACTTACAAACATTAACACCCTTGGCTTTCGAGGAGAGGCTCTGCCAAGTATTGCCTCGGTTTCACGCATGACCATCCTGTCAAGACAACGGGGAAAACAGGTTGGTACCAGAGCAGTGATCAACTATGGCAAAATACAGAAAATTCATGAAGATGGTTGCAGCCATGGAACCATCATTGAAGTGAAAAATTTATTTGGAAATGTACCAGCCAGAAAAAAATTTCTCAAATCAGGCCGGACCGAACTTTTTCATATCGAAGAAACTCTTAAAAACCTGAGCCTTGCCCACACAGACACTGCATTTTCTCTGACTGTGGAAAATAGACAGGTTTTTGACCTCAATCCCAGCGACCTGGAAACAAGAGTTAAGGCAATATCGCACTATCAAGGGAAATTACTCCCAATCAAATCCTCAAAAACCAGTGATAACGAGCCCAGAGTTTCCGGATATCTATTTCTCCCAGACAAAAGCATATCATCTAAAAATAATCGCCTGAGAATTCTGGTAAACGGTCGCCCTGTCCAAAACAACATTGCTCGCTATGCTGCAAGTGAAGGGCTACAGGGTTTCCTCATGAAAGGACAGCAACCTTCAGGAGTCCTCCTCATAACAGTTCCGCCTGATCAGGTAGATGTAAATGTGCATCCAGCCAAACGAGAAGTTCGTTTTCACTCCCCAAATGTTGTGCACCATCTTATTCGTCAGGCAGTTGCAGATGCCTTGCGTCATCACCAGGAACAGGTTCGAGGAACCATTTTTTCTAGCAAAATTGAATATGTAGCAGAACAGACGTATCCAGAATACATTAGGACTTCAAGTCAAAATCAATGCGAGAATACCATTGAGAGAGGCTCCACCCAAACGCTGCCTCAGGAAGAAAAAACCTACTCCCTTAAAGACAAAGAAACTGCTGCAACTATCAAGACCAGTGAGCCTGAGCTAAAAATGCCTGAACAAACATCAATAAATCAGGCACCTGCTACCTTTATGACTCATTTTGTATCAGAGGAAACAATTGATTTTAAAGGTATGACCCTTATCGGTCAAGCCATGAACCTGTATCTGCTTTGTGAAAAAAATGAACAGCTCATTGTGATTGACCAGCATGCGGCCCATGAACGAATTCTTTATGAAAAATTAAAACAGGGATATCTGACAAAGAAAATGGCTGGCCAAAGTCTACTTTTCCCTGTGACTGTAGAGCTAAGCCCAAGGCAGCTTGACATAATAGAACGCCACCTCAAAGAGTTAGAAGAACTGGGGCTTACGGTTGAACCTTTTGGTGATGCAACCTGGGTTATCAAGTCGATTCCAGCCCTGATTAAGAACATAGCCCCCATTGAAATTCTTCAGGAAATCCTCCAGAGCTTTCAATCTGGAGTAAAACGGAAAATTGCAGGGATCGTTCCTGAAAGTATCGACAACACCCTTGCTTCCATGGCCTGCAAATCTGCTATAAAATCAGGCAAGTCTATGGCGCCAGTCGAAATCATAGCCCTTCTCTGCCAGATGGAAGAAAGTGACTTATTCTCCCATTGCCCACACGGTAGACCAGTTATGAAATTATTTACAAAAAGAGATATTGAGAAATGGTTTCGCCGGGCCTAGCCCGGATTTCTCATCAGCGATCTGCTACAAAGCATGAAAGCATTGCGTCTACTTCGTTACGCTTACAAAACATCCTCGACATACTGACAGTATGTCTGCGGGTATTTTTCTTCGCTTGCCTCGTAACCACAGCCCTTTCAAGCTTTTCACTACGAACTTGATGATAAATCCAGGCTAGTCAGAATGTTTCAGCAAGGCTTCAAAAGAAGATAAAAATAGACATATACCTTCGTTCTCAGGCAAACCAACTCCCTTGCGAAAGTGACACGTTTATCTAGAATATCCTTTTGGATTTTTCATCTGCCAGAGCCAGGAATCTCTACACATTTCTTGAAGCCCTCTCTTTGCCTTCCAGCCAAGTTCTTTTTCTGCAGAACTTGGATCAGCATAACAGGTTGCAATATCGCCTGCTCTTCTGCCAACTATACTGTATGGTATATCTTTGCCACTTGCCTGGCTAAAAGCCTCTATCATTTCCAGGACCGAATACCCTCTCCCCGTACCAAGATTGTAAACAGCTACCCCTGGATTACTCATCAATTTTTCCAGAGCTCGCAGGTGACCAAGCGCTAGATCTACCACATGAATATAGTCTCTGACGCCAGTACCGTCAGGTGTCTGATAATCATCCCCATACACCGACAATTCCCTTAATTTTCCTATGGCGACTTGTGACAAATAGGGTGCAAGGTTATTGGGTATCCCGTTTGGATCCTCGCCAATCAAACCACTCTCGTGGGCACCGACTGGATTAAAATAGCGCAGCAAAATGACATTCCAATGGGGCAAGGCCACATTGATATCACGTAGTATTTCTTCGATCATCAATTTGCTTCGGCCATAAGGATTTGTACAGGATAGAGGAAAATCTTCAGAAATAGGAACACTTGCAGGCTCGCCATAGACAGTTGCAGAGGAGCTAAAGACGATGTTATGCACGTCATATTCCTGCATGACCTGACAAAGATGTAAGGTGCCTGTTATATTATTATGGTAATAGTCCAGTGGTTTTTCTACCGACTCTCCAACAGCTTTCAAGCCGGCAAAGTGGATCACACTGTCTATTTTGTCACTCTCTTTAAACACTTGCCGTAGCCCATCTTTCTCGAGCAAGTCAACCTGATAAAAAGTAAGAGTTCTATCAGCGATCCTCTGCACCCTTTCAAGTGCTTCTCTACTTGAATTACATAAATTATCAACCACTGTGACAGTGTACCCTGCCTGTAGCAGCTCGAGGCAGGTATGACTGCCAATATAGCCGGCCCCACCGGTTACCAGTACGTGCATTTTCAACTCCTTTGAGAGGAACAAAACTTTATTGTGTAATTTTAAACTATACCATTAAAAGCTATTCGACTTCAAAACCAAATCCTGTTAAAAACACATATCTACAGTGATTATAGATAGGGGCTGAGAACAAAAAAATGTTTTAATTATTTACCTTTTGTACCATTTGCACCCTGTTATAAATTACAGCACTACAAACTCGAACAATAAGATGCACATCAATATAAACTACTGGAGGAAAAAATGCCTTATGTCAGTATTCGCGTCGCTGGTAAACTGAGTCGCAAACAAAAGAAAAAGATTGCCAAAGGTGTGACTGATGTCATTGCCAAGGAATCAGGAAAACCTAAAAGTTCCATACTCATTTTTATTGACGAAGAAGGCAGAGAAAACATTGCTAGTGGTGGTATCCTCCTGGATGAAAAGTAAAGCTGAGACATTAACCATTGCCAAAAACCGCCTTGCTGCGCTCCGTAGTGAAATCAATTTTCACGATCACCGCTATTATGTCTTAGACGACCCTGTCATCTCCGACGGTGAATATGACACACTCTTCCAGGAATTGCTTGCCCTTGAAAATAAATTTCCGGAACTTGTAAGCCTGGATACACCCAGTTTACGGGTGGGCGGATCACCTCTTCTCAAGTTTGAAGAATATGAACATATTGTTCCAATGTTGAGCCTGGATAACATTTTTAATGAAAACGAACTGCTAAAGTTTGAAGAAAAAATTCGGCGCTTTCTAAATTTTGACGGCACGCTCAATTTTTCAGTGGAACCAAAACTAGACGGTTTGGCAGTGGAACTTGTTTACGAGAAAGGCGTTTTTGTCGTTGGCTCAACCAGGGGAGATGGAATTATAGGCGAGAATGTCACGTCCCA
>CAMYOP010000191.1:3246-8938 GCA_947260045.1 uncultured Desulfobulbaceae bacterium | reverse complement strand
GAGCTGTTTTGGTTATAAGGGCAACTGACATAAGGGCAAGTGCAGCATAGCTAAGGAGATCAGGCAACATCATGTCCGCAAGCATGCTTAAATCGAGAACTCCATACCCTTTATAAAGCAGGGTTACACCGAGCAGGTAACATCCTGATGCTAACAACCCAACAACCAGATATCGAATGGCGGCTTGAAGTGATTCCTTTTTACCAGAGAGTACTGTTAATCCAGCTGCAGATAAACCAAGTAATTCCAGAGTGACATAGAGATTAAAGATGTCAGCGGCCAGGAAAAGGGCGTTAAGCCCACTCCATAGTATCAGGGCTAAAGACCAGAATAATTTTGCATTTGGGTGTGATACAAAATATTCATAGGCATAAAAAAAGATAATAGTGTTGATCACGCAAGTTGTTGTCAGCATAAATCCACTGAGGCCATCAAGGTGAAGCCTGATGCCAAGTGGAACCCGCCAGCCCCCAACAAAATGTTCCATGGGCCCTGTTGTTAGTAATTCAACCAGTACAAGTGTCAGAATAATTGATATTAATGTTGCTGCGATTAATGATACAACACGAGCAGCACTGGGGAAAATAAATGTAAAAAATGAAGTTATTAAGGGAATAAATATAAGCCAGGTAATCAAAGAGGACTCTGTCATTTTTGTTCCTCTTTATTTATATCTGATGTGCTTCTTGTCAACCTGACCATCAATGTAAGGGCCAGGGCTGTTGAAGCGACAGCAACAACAATCCCTGTAAGAACGAGTGCATGCGGAACTGGATCCGCAATCTTATCCGGACCACGATAAGCAAGGGAAACGAGAAGAAGAAAGATTCCAGAGCCAAAGATGTTAAGAGCGAGTATGCGGTGCAGGTTATGAATATCCTTGAAAATTGCAGAAAAACCAAGACCTATTAAACAGACCCCGGTAATTGTGAAAAATATGCTGTTCATAGATTATTTGGTTTTCCGCCCATAAATAAGGCAATTAAGGTTATGGTTATGGAAACAAAAGCACCAGCCTCTATTAACAATATCCACGAGCCCACTGATTTGGCAGGATAGGTGAGTAAACTTTTATTTGAAATCAAAAAAATGAGCGCCATACAGGAAAATATAATTGGTCCAATCACCAGGAGTATTCGCCAGTATAGAAGTTTACACAGTCTGTTGAGCTTGAGTCCGGCTAAAAGCCATAGTATTCCTGCTGCAGCAAGTACCGCACCACCTTGAAAAGCTCCACCAGGCTTAGAGGAGCCTATCCAGAGAAGATATGAAGCAACAATAAATATGAGCGGTATGAGCATACGGACTGCTATGAAGAGAAACTGGGGAGGTTTACTCTCAGGGGTTGGCAGTTCATTGCCAAGAGCCCAAACGCCAATTGCTGCTGTAAGTAATACAACAAGTTCCAGCAATGTATCGTAGCCGCGAAAGTTTAAGAGAACAGCAGTTACTGGGCTAGAAACGCCGCTGTCAGGTAAACTGCTTAATGCTTCTGTTCGGAGTCCGTCTAATCCATCTGGAACTGAAAACAGGATCCATGAAAGCGTCATTGTTATCATCAATGAAAGCAGAACAACGACACCATTTGTTTTTTGGGAAAAGAAATCGTGAAAAGCAGGCAGGGGTTGCATGCGACCCAAAGTAGCAAGAAATAAGGCACCTGTAACTCCTGATCCCAGTGACGCTTCTGCCAAGGCAACATCTGGAGCATTAAGACGTATCCATGCAAGTGACATGAGAAGTCCAAACGAAATAAACAAGACAACCGCCATAAAGAGATCTGTGGTGGTCAACATTCGCCAGGCAAGCCAAAGAAGCCCTGCACACATGACCACATCAAAAAACAAAAATATTAATTTTTCGACCACGGTTCAATTCCTCGCTGATAAGCCTGGCTGGCTAGAAGGTGACTGCCAATGGCGCTTGCAAACAAAACCAATATCCAAATAATAATGTACACAACAGCTTTAAAAAGGTGATCCGTCTGTATTGCGAGGCCAATTGCGACAAGTCCAAGTCCGCTATTATCTGCCTTGGTGATTGCATGAAGACGTGTATAGAGATCAGGGAATCGTAAAAGGCCAATAGTACCTGCTATAAAAAATGCAACTCCCGCCAGAACAAGTATTGTGCCAATTAACTCAGTCACCAGGGTTTTCCTCCCGCCAAAAGCAGTGTAAAAAACCAAGCAAATTAATAAGGACAAGCAAGGCGAACACCAAAGCAATGATTAAGAGTGACGGTTTATTCATTCCTTTTACCAGCAGCAAAATCATAGCAACACCAGTAGTTCCAAATAGTTGCGCAACTATCATTCGATCTGCTGGTGTTGGACCTTTCACAATTCGCCACAATCCAGCCAATATTGTCATTAAAAGAATCGTGGCAAAAAGCAGATAAAGTTTATCCATTGTTCTTCTCTTCACCAAAGAGTAGTGCAATGTGATTTTCCAGCTGTCGCAACTCTCCGGCCACATCAGCATTGCCATCTATAGCGTGAATTAAAAGTTGCTTATCCGCTCTTCTGATACAAATTGTGCCAGGTAGCAGGCCAATTACAGTGACAAATACAAACAGTGCAGAATCTTTTGATAAATTGCTGCTATATTCAATAACTGTGGGAATGATCTGAATATTTTTTCTACAGGCCCGTCTCGCAACATCGATACTCCCAATAACGGAGTGCTTTAGAAAAAAAATAAGGAAACGGGGAAGATATAAAAACCATAGTTCCAGTGGCTGTGGCAGCAATAGAACGCTAAGGAAGGTAGAAACTATTGAGGCGGACAAACCAGCTAAGATGGAGTGTATCGATTTGTCACAAAACATATACCATAGTGAAAGAAAAATACTCAATCTGACACTGAAAATATACCACGCATCCTGGCGTAAGCTATTTATCCATTTAACAACCATGAGCAACATTCCAACCTTTTAAAATAATGAGGAATTGATTCCATGATTGTTTTTAAGAGATAAATCATGGAAAAATGTAAAGTAAAAATATTACAAACTATTCTTTATCCGGTGCTTCTACAATTCTTCTTGCGCTTGCAAAATTTATCAGCTTGTCTTTCAGGCGCTGTGAATAGGTAATGAAGTTTGTAAGTGCACCAGCATCACGCCGTACAGGATCTGCCAGTAAAGAAAGAAGGTCCTTGTTGGCATCATCGAGATGGC
This sequence comes from uncultured Desulfobulbaceae bacterium, assembly GCA_947260045.1. Taxonomy (GTDB): domain Bacteria; phylum Desulfobacterota; class Desulfobulbia; order Desulfobulbales; family Desulfobulbaceae; genus CAMYOP01. Next base: position 5,758 of record CAMYOP010000191.1, on the reverse strand, counting down.
GTTGAAGTTCTTGAGATTTCTTTTTGATATCAAGTGGTTCATTGTTTAGCAGGGATTTTCGAATCTCATTAAAGAGCGTGAGAGTTTGACTAGATAAATCCTGGGTTAACATAAGGATATCACTTTTGAGTTCAATGTAATGTTTTAACATTATTTTCTTAGTGTTAAACATATCATCTATTGAGTCATGTATCTGAAATAAATAATCAAACTGGTTAATAATTCGAATTAGTTCCTTTGATTCGTCTTCTTCCTTCACGCTTGTCACTACTTTGGAAAAATAGCTGAGATACTCTTTTTTAACAAAATAGAGGTACTCAATGCGTTTTGCTGCCGCATCAAAAATACCCTGATAATTCGTGTATATGCTTAAAGTTACCACATTATAGTTCTCCTGGAGAAAAAAGAGCATATTGTTTATATCTTTAATAAAAGTCTCTCTGATTGTGCTGAATTCTGCATTTTCATCAAAAACAGGCAGTGTGAGTCTATCAAAGTCCATTTTACCTTCACCCAGAATCATATCGATAATTTTGGTGAACGGCCTGATCAGCAATATAAATATCAGACTGGTGATAACATTGAAGACCAAATGGATGTTTGCAAGTGCTATTGCTGGCTCAAGGCTGATATCCTTGAGTCGGTTGCCAAAAAAGATCAACACTGGGAAGAAAATTATCACGCCTCCCACATTAAAGAGAAAATGACTCGCAGCGGTTTTCTTGGCTGCAATATCCATGTTGAACATTGCTATCAAGGCTGTTGCCGTTGTCCCAATATTTGCTCCCATTATTAATGGCACTGCATTTTCGAGACTTAATAGACCCTGTTGAGTAAAAATGATTGCAAGGCCTGTTGTAACAGAGCTGGATTGGACAATTGAGGTGAACAGGCAGCCAAACAGTATGGCATAAAAGGGATTTTGTTGTTGGGTCAGTATATCTATAAGAAATTTATTGCTTTGCAGAGGTTGCAGGGATGACGCTATCAGATTCAGGCTGAAAAATACAAAGCCGAAGTAAAAAATGGTCTTGCCAAAAATTGATAGTCTGGAGCGAATTAATGATAATATAAAACCAATGATGATAAATAATGGCGCAAAGGCGGTAAGCTTAAAGGCAACCAGCTGGGCGGTAATTGTCGTACCGATATTAGAGCCAAAAATGATACCGACACTGTTTTTAAATGAGAGAACTCCGGCGTTTACAAGGCTGATAGTAATAACCGAAGTCGCTGAACTTGACTGAATAACAGCGGTTACAAGCGCACCAATAAGGACACCGAGGATTGGAATTTTTGTGACCCTGCTCAAAGATTTGCGGAAATGATCACCGGATATTTTTTCAATTTCTTTTGAAAAGTTTTCCAAACCGAAGACAAATAAGATTATTGCCGTGATACCAGTCATTACAATTTGTAATAATTCCAAAATGAAACCCTCCCATTATCTGTCACATGCTTATTCAGCTGTGTGTATGAAACATTGGCAAAGTTTTGGTGATAACTATTTTTGACGATCTCGCAAAAAGCCCGTTACAAACTGAAAGATGGCTAAACAAAAATTTCGATATACCAGGAGTGGTGTTGTTTCCGGTGTGATGGCATGTACAAGGTATGTCGAGTGTCCGAAATGTTACCACAACTCAGGAGATCGGACTTTTTGCGACGCCATCACATTTGAATGAACCATAAAAGATTGATGGCGATAAAGTCATAGGTCCTTGAAAAGAAATGTTTTTTTGTTGCATGATCGTCAATTCTCCTTTTTGAAAATTAATGACTTTGCAAAATCTCACAAACCGTAGCTATTTTTATAACTCATAAGGTTATGGAACATCAGTTGGTTCGGTGATTGAGTCTGTACTCTGATTGGGTGTGTAAATTCCACCGGAGATTATGAGTTTGAATGCATCATCCACGTCCATTTTAAGGGATATCGTGTTTTCTTCCGGAACCATTATGTAGAAACCGGAGGTTGGATTTGGGGTTGTGGGTACAAATATATTAAGGACTTTTTTTAAAGTTTTATCTTGCACCTCACCAGTGGCAGTCCCCGTTACAAAACCTATAGACCAGATTTCTTTACGAGGATATTCAATAAGCACTACCCTCCTGAAATTATTCCCATGCTGCCCAAAGGAAGTTGTCGCCAACTGCTTGAACATACTATAAATTGCACCGACCAGGGGAAGTTTGTTGGCCAGTTTGTCGAACCGATGGAGGAACCATTTCCCTAAGAAATTGGCACTTAGAAAACCGACAATCAATATCAGAGAGAAACTGATAAGCAGACCCAGACCAGGTATATGAAACCCAAAAATAGTTTCTGGAGTTAACTTTACAGGCAGTAATCTGAAAAAGAGATTATCCATGGTCTTTACAAGCCATTGGATAACCATAAAGGTAATAACAATGGGAAAAAGGACCAGCAGACCCGCCAGGAGGTATTTTTTTAACAGTTGTCGAAAATATACCATGGGGCTTTTGTCAACTACAGGTCCTTCGTGTTTGG
>CAMYOP010000191.1:0-3212 GCA_947260045.1 uncultured Desulfobulbaceae bacterium | reverse complement strand
ATTATTCTGGCGTCTGCGGCCAAACATTCTTTATCATTGCAAATAACAGGGTTCAGATCGATTGACTCAATAACATCAGCCAGACTAATGGCTAATCTGGAGAAGGATACCACCAGCTTAGAGAGGGCAGCCATATTAATCGGCTTTGTACCCCGATATCCGTTGAGAAGTCTATATGCCTTGAGATCCTGTGCCATAGATACCACATCACTTTCCTTCAACGGGGCCATGCGGATCACGGTATCCTGATAAATTTCCACACTCACCCCGCCAAGGCCGAGTAAAATTACCGGGCCAAACTGGTAGTCCATCTTGGAGCCCACAATGAGTTCAATCCCCACTGCCATCTTTTCGATAAGCACACCGGAAAAGCCCTCAATACGACTCATTTGTTTAAAACCAGCACGCAGCATTTCTTCGCTCTTGATATTAATAAGCACGCCGCCTACATCCGATTTATGAATAATTTGTGGCGAAACAATCTTCATCGCCAATGGGTAGCCATTTTTTTTGGCAAAATCAAGAGTCTGCTCAATTGTTGTCACCCAGCGATATGTGGGAACTGTAATGCCTGCCAGCTGGAGGATTTCCTTTGCATCGGGCTCCATCACCCAGCCATATTGCTTTGCCGCTTTGGTAATAATTTCCTTGATTCCGTCATTCATTGTAATCCAGACTCCCTCTGCAGAGCATTTGCCATTAAAACAGCACCTTCAATTGATGGTGATACAGGCACCTGGTTCAGTTCAAAACCTTCAACAAGCATTCTGTATTTATCTTCATGAGGAACATAAGCGACGAGAGGTTTACCGGTTTTTTGGGCCAACTGACTAATTTTGGCACTGGTGTCAGATGAAATTCCTGGAAGATAAGGAAGAAGCAGGACGATAATGCAATCGATTTCCGATGAGGCGGATAGAATTGATGCAGCAGCAGCAAAATTCTGCCAGAAAGGACAACAGGGTTGCCCAGGGCGGCAATCGGTTGGACGCAGTTTGAAAGAGAATCATGCAGGGTTTTCTGAAGTGAATCAGTCAGCATTGGAACTTCAAGTCCATGCTCATTGCAAGCATCAACGGCCATGGCTCCATGGCCTCCGCTACCTGTGATGATGCCAATTCTTCTGACAGAACTTCGCTGATAGTTACTCAGTGATTCGCAGTAGGAGAGTAATTCAAGTTCGTTTTTTGCCTCAATAATTCCAAATTGGGCAAAAATATTTGACATAACTTTGTAATCACCAGCAAGGGATGCTGTATGGCTTGTAACCGCCCTCTGGCCGCCGGGCGTTCTGCCTGCCTTCATTATAATGACTGGTTTCGGGCAAGTTCGGATAGCTTCAACAAACTCCCGTCCTTCACCATTACCGAACCCTTCGATATAAAATGCAATAACTGAAGTCGAAGGATCTGCCGCCAGGTATTTGAGCAAATGTTTCTCTTTAATGATGGCCTTGTTGCCGATGCTGACTGCCAGCGAAAGACCAATACCCTCGCTGGCGAATTTTACCAGCAGGTCAACCAGAATGCCTCCGCTCTGGCTGACTATGGCAACTTTTCCTTTGTTCGGGTAAATCATCCGTTCGCTGGGGAGAAAAAAAGTATCCACCTGAGTCGGCGAATATATGCCCAGACAGTTTGGTCCAATAAATGGGAAGTTGGATCTTTTTGCGATTCTAACTATCTCTTCCTGAAGATCTTCCCGCTCTATTTCTGCAAAGCCACCGGAAATAACGACTGCCCCCTTGGTTTTTTTTTCGATTCACTGCTCTAGGACTTGGGGAACAATATCTGCTCGAACAGCGATGATCGCCAGGTCGATTTCACTTTCTATCAGGTCAATGGAAGGGTATACATTCTTTCCCCCAATCATTCCACCACGGGGGTTTACTGGAAAAACGTCAACAGGAAAGCGCAGTAGATTTTTATTGTAGATTACATTGGCAGGATGTCGGTCATTGGAAAGAGAAACCCCGCAGATGGCGATGCTTTTCGGTGCAAATAATGGTTTAAGTTTCATGTTTTCCTACTAATCCATTTTGATACAGCCTTATTTTTTCAGCTCATTGTATACGAGAAAAAAGGTATACACTGCCTGGCATTAGAATTTTGTTGCAACATCATAAAATCCATTTTTCTATTGCAAACTCCCAACTCATCTCTCACCCAATATATGAATTTTCAATAGATTCGTGGTACCTGGTAAAGAAAGTGGGCTGCCCATGGTTATCACAACTCGGTTTCCTTTATTGAGTACATCCTTTTTGAGGAGCAATTTTTCAGCAGCCTTGACAAGATCTTCCGTGTTTTCTGTCATCTCGACCAACATTGACCGTATACCGTAGAAAATGGTTAATTGGCGTTGTACCTGTTCAAACGGAGTGATTGCAATAATCGGTGTTGTCGGTCTTTTCTTTGACACCAGGGCAGCAGTGCTGCCTGTCTGGGTGAAAGCAATTATGGCATCAGCTTTAATTGCACGAGATACCATGCAGGCTGCATGTCCTAAGGCATCAGGAACTGAAGAATTTTGCTCGGTAAAGTGAATACCCTGAATGCAGTTCTCATGGAAAATTTTCTTTTGTTCAACCTCTAGAGCTATACGACTTAGAACAGCCACGGCTTCTGTCGGATAGCTGCCAATGGCGGTTTCTCCGGAAAGCATTACCGCATCAGTACCGTCAAGTATGGCATTTGCCACATCTGATGTTTCAGCCCTGGTAGGTATTGGTTTGGTAATCATACTTTCCAACATCTGGGTAGCGGTAATAACCGGTTTTTCTGCTTTGTTGCAGAGGGTTATCAGCTCTTTCTGGATCATTGGTACTTTTTCGGGACGCATCTCCACGCCAAGGTCACCTCGTGCGATCATGATGCCATCAGCAACTGTGAGAATTTTCTGAAAATTTTCAACAGCTTCAGGACGTTCTATTTTCGCGATTATTTTCAGGGAGCTTGATCTCGACCTAAGCAATTCTTTAAGTTGTGTAATATCAGAAGCTCTCCTCACAAAGGAAAGGGCCAGGAAATCAAACTTTTTAGAAAGGATAAAATCAATATCAAGAAAGTCCTTGTCTGTTAAAGGAGGGGTAGAGATACTGGTTTTGGGAAGATTGATCCCCTTATGGCTACCTATTGTTCCACCTGATATAACATTGCACAGCACCCTGGAGCCTTGTTTTTCAACAACCTGTAGTTCAATATTGCCATCAT
>CAMYOP010000190.1 GCA_947260045.1 uncultured Desulfobulbaceae bacterium | reverse complement strand
AACGATAGAGACAAGGCGAAAATTATTTTCAACTTTTTTTAGAGAGACCTCAATGGGTGTTATAATACTGAAAGAACGCTTTAAATCATCGCAACTCTTGGTCATGGTGTTTTTGAGTACGTTGATTTCAATGGCGGTAAGATTGCGATTGAGCTCTAAAGGCTCTGCAAGCCCTGAAGACCCAAGCATCATCTCTAACATGGTAAAGGCTAAGACGTTGTCAAAATGAATAAGGCTGCCATATTTGAGAGGATCCATATTGTAGATGGCCATTGCTCCTTCGTTTCTTAATGAAGAGAGGCATTCTTGAAAGTTTGAAGAGGAGATTTCAACTCTGGTAACACCGAATGTTCTTTGCATTGAACTGGTCAGGGTGATGGCTGTAACCTTTGCAAAATTGTCCAGGACCAGATCCAGATTGGGAATTCGAACATCACTATCTTCCCCCCCTGTAAAGATTTCAAATAGGTCAAGGTCCTGGGCTGGTTTTGGCGGGATGATCGGGCCACTATCGTCAATGGAATCAGTGGAGATTCTTCCATCTTTTACTGCTGACAGCAGCTCTGATATCTCTTCTCTGGTAAGGATCGGTTCCACGGTAACCCTCTATTGCACTACAAAATCAGTGAGGTATATATTGTTTACTTTACCGGATTTTAAGAAAGAATTAATCTTTGTTTTCAACTCTGCTTTAAGCTGCTTTTTTCCCTGAAGGTCTTGGAGTTCTTCAAAAGTTTTATTGCCGATGAGTAATAATATAGCATCTCTGATCTGGGCCATTCTGGTATTTGCTTCTTCTGCTACCAGGTCATTATTGAGCTCCAGCGTAAGTGAGGCTTTAACGTAATGGGGCGTATCTTCACTGATAATGTTGACAATAAATTCTTTAATATCAAGCATCGGACCGATATTTGCCAATTGTTCTATAGCAGGGGGAGCGATTTCAGTTCCCTTTTGGATTGCTGATTCTTCAACCGGTTCTTTTTTGAGAATAAGAAAATAGACTGCCGCACCGATAACAAGCAGTAATATGACGGCAGCTGCTATGATGATTATAAGTTTTTTGCTTCCACCACTTTTTTCTACTTCTGCTTCATTTTCAGCCATAAATATATCTCCTCACTCTTCGAGAAAATTGTAATTAAAAGGGAAGTCTACGCCTTGATTTTTTAGTTTTGGACTCACTTGTCCGTCTTAAGATAAAATCAACACGTCTGTTTTTTGCACGATTGCTCTGACTTATATTGGGGACAATGGGGCGATTTGCACCGTATCCTGTTGCGGCAATTCTATCGAGTGGAAAGAGTTTCCCACGGTTGTAAAAGGCCATGACAGACACAGCCCTTGCAACCGAAAGGTCCCAGTTGTTCATTGTTTTTGAGGCGATAGGTGTCGAGTCTGTATGTCCTTCGACTTTGACCGACATGGGAAGTGGTCTGATAATATCGGCAACTTTTCGCAGAATCGGATACGATTCTGGGTTCAGGGCTTCCTTCCCTTCGTCAAACAGTACAGAATCGCTTATGCGCAGTACAATGGTGTTTTCATCAACCTTTGCCATGGCTACCTGTTCATTGATTTTTGCCAGCTCAAGATCGGTTTTGATTTTACTATAAAGATTTCTGGTGTCCTGTAAGGGAACTGCCGAGAATTCTGTTTTGGGAGGAGAGGGGAGAACTGGTACGTTAAAGGTTGTATGTTTTGGTGCTGAGTGGAAACCAAAAGCATTGGCCAGAGATTCAGATGCTTCATTGAATTTGACCTTATCCATATTGGCCATGGACAGCATCAAAACGAAAAATGTAAGAAGCAGGGTAACCAGATCGCTGAATGTAACCATCCAGAGAGGGGCACCAGCAGGGGGGCATTCTACTTGTTTCTTTCCCATAAGTTTTCCTTACCTCTTGAAAACAGAGTCGCGCAATTTAGGCGCAATATAAGCGTGCAGCTTTTGTTCCATAACCCTTGGGTTCTCTCCAGAGAGGATTGATTCCATCCCTTCAACGATGACTGTTTTGGCAAACAGTTCTGTTTTTGACCGTGTTTTCAGTTTACCCGCAATGGGATTGGCAATGATGTTTGCTATAACTGCACCGTAAAAAGTGGTTAAAAGAGCAATGGCCATCGCTGGACCAATTGAAGAGGGATCATTCATATTCTGTAACATCTGGACAAGACCAATTAATGTCCCGACCATACCCATGGCTGGTGAGATTGTCGCAAGGGATGAAAATATGTCAGCCCCCTTGGTATGGCGTTCCTGAATATAATCAATTTCTGTGTTTAACATATTCTTGAGATCATCTGGTTCTTGACCGTCAACAGCCATTTGGAGTGCTTTTACGAGAAATTCATCATCGACACTCTCCATGGCGCCCTGCAGAGACAGGATTCCTTCTTTTCTTGCCTTGTTGGCAAAGTCCATCAGTTGGGTGATGAGATCATTGATGGATTTTTCTTTTACCAGAAAGGCTTTTTTGGCAACATTAGCAGCGCTCAGAATATCTCCCAGGGGAAAATTGATCAGGGAGACACCGATAGAGCCGCCAATAACAATGAGAATTGACGGTATATCGATAAAAATTCCCAAGGTTCCACCCTGGAGGATGGCCATAAGCATTAAGCCAAAGGCAGCGAATATTCCAATTATTGTTGCAAGATCCACTCAGTTTTTCCTGCTAGCTTGATCACTTTTATATTTGAGAGTTAAACAGCGTATACCCACCGCTTGTTTTTTACCCTGCCTGGAAAACAGAAACGATTCTAAAATCAACGGTTCCACCATTCTGATTGAAAATGATTTGTAAAATAGTCCCTTTACTCTAAAAAAGTGTACATAAATCCACTGTTAAAAACAAGAATGCAAGTAAAATGCCAGTGGATTATTTTATGTTTTTTGCTTACCTGGGAAACTCAGAACTCTCTATGGGGGATCAGCAAGGAAGGCGCAGAGTAAGTATAGAGTCCAGTATTTGGACTTATCTGTATCTCTTTTTCAGGCAAAGGGAGCCAGATTTGTTGGTTTAAGGGTGTAATAAATAAAAAAGGCCACAAGCTCCATAGGTGGAGATGTGGCCTTGTGTCATTTTTTTGACAGTTAGATTAACGTTTCAAGTTAATCAATTCTCCGAGAAGTTCATCAACCGTGGAGATGATTTTTGAGTTTGCCTGAAAGCCACGTTGGGTGGTGATCATTCGAACAAATTCTTCACCCATATCAACGTTTGATTGTTCAAGAGAGTTGGTAAAGATGGTTCCAAGTTCAGGCCCTGGTAAGCCGACACGAGGATCACCTGATTCGTTAGTCCGAATAAAGAGGTTTGAACCCGCCGCCGAAAGGCCGATAGGATTTTCAAATTTTCCCAGTACAAGTTGGGAAATTTTTTCCGATTGTCCATTTGAGTAGTTCGCGTTGACAATTCCCTCGGAATCAATTGTAACGTTGGTCAGGTTGCCTGGGCCAAAACCGTTCTGAGTTTGACCGATAACGGTAGAGGCGCTGGTAAACTGTGTGGTGTTGAAGGCTACATCAATAGCAATTGCCCCATCCGACCCGTTTGCCCAGTCCATAGCTGCTAGAGTGGCGGTCCCACCAGTATCCAGAGTACCATCTGGGAGAAAGGTCAGGGCTCCGGCTGCGGCATCACCAGCTACCTGTCCGACATCTGCACCTGTTATGTCTTCTGCCGTATAGCGCCAATCCCAGGCGTTATTAGCTGTTTTGGTAAAATACACAGTGACTACGTGGGGCTCACCAAGAGTATCGTATATGTTGGTAGAGGCTGCGTAATGATAGGTTGCAGTGTCTGTTGGATCCCAGGCGGCCGCAATTGCAGTTGCTCCTGCGTCCAGATTGGTTTCGAATTCCATCTCGGTGGTGGCAATAGCTTCTATAAGACCCGTATTGAGCACTTGAATATTATCAGGATCACCAGCAATTAAATCGCCATTTGCATCAAATTGCTTTCCTTGAACAATATATCCTTCAGGATTCACAAGGAAGCCTACTTCATTAAAACGAAACGCACCGGACCGAGTATAATGGACAGTGTCGTCACCAGGTTGTTTTACCAGGAAAAAACCCTCACCTTCGATAGCAACATCTGTATCTGAGTTTGTGGACTCGAATGTACCCTGACTGAAAATATTATCGACTTTTGAAACACCGACACCACGACCAACCTGCGAGAGACCACCTGAGCCGTAAACCGAGCTGGAAAGCAGATCAGAAAAAACGGTCCTGGCGCCTTTGAAACCGATGGTGTTAGTATTGGCGAGGTTGTTACCTATAACACTCATTGCCTGAGCGTTTGTGTTGAGGCCACTTACCCCACTATACATTGCGCTTTGAATACCCATTATTTTCTCCTGAATAAATCGTCTTAAAAGACCCGTTTCAATTTTTTTGTACTTTTGTACGCAAAGTGCCTATGTTCCGGTTTCAGAGCTTTGTACAAATGTATTAGCTTCCTGACCACTACCCGACTCGGCACCAGGTTGATCGTCAATTACATCTTCTGCAACTCCGGAAACAAGGTTTGAGAGAGTATCTGCAACACCTGTATCCTCAGTTGTGTCTTCTATTGTCTCATCGGTGATGACAGGAGTATTTCTGTCATACACTCCCTGAATCTCTGATAAGGTGTATTCACCGCTATCTGTCAAGAGAACAGCACTATTACCTGTCAAGTCCACGCCAGTCACTTCTGATCGCACAAGGGGAAGAACCTCAACCGCCTGGCTGTCACCTGTACTTTTTGCCTGTATTGCTATCGAGTAATCGCCTGGAGGAAGCGCTGTTCCATCTTGATCTAAGCCATCCCAGGTTATCAGATGATTACCTTCAGAGACATCGCTTGGCTTTATGGTTGCTACCTGTTGGCCTAGAGAGTTCAAAATGGTAAGTTCCGCATTTGCTGCAGGACCGTCAATGGAATACCCGATAGTCGTTGGGCTACCGTCATAATTGAATTCAGATCCTGAAACCAGGACGTCTTTACCTATAAGAGAGAGGGCGGATAAACGCTCATTGCTGTTTTGAGATTCTGCAAGGAGTGCCATTGTATCATTGAGTTTGAATAATTGTTCCAGTTCGCTGAACTGGGCGAGTTGGGCTGTGAATTCAGTGGGATCAGAAGGGTTTAGAGGATCCTGGTTTTGGAGTTGGGCAACCAGAAGAGTCAAGAAATCCTCTTGTCCTAAGGTGGCAGCAGTGGCTTTTGGTGCATTCTCTTGCGAGCTGGCCTGGGTTGTTGCTGCTTGATTTATTTCTGGTATGAATGTCATTTTTCAACTCACTGTTTCATTCTTGTCTGTTATTATTTTATCGGAGTTTATCTGCGAGAACTTTAGAGAAAAAGCGCTTTGACTGAGTTTTTCTTGATCGATGCAGATATTCTGTAATCCCTTGAACATGCTGAAAAATTCAAGGGATTACAGGAAGGGCTTGCTGGTTAGATATGAACGCTTAAACTTTGAGGATCGTTTGGCTCAATTTTGTAATCATAATCCTGGTCCAAACTGAAATTACTATTCACAAAGTGGGGTCTAAGTGAACGGGTCATATTCTGTTGCTGATGCTGTTGTTGGTTTTCCTGGAAAAGACCTGCGTCATCTTTATTGCCTGCTGCAACGGTGACCTCAATGTTGTCCAGCTGGAGGCCTTGTTGCTCAAGGGCTTCACGCAGTTTTGGGATGTTAC
>CAMYOP010000189.1 GCA_947260045.1 uncultured Desulfobulbaceae bacterium | reverse complement strand
TGAATCCATGTGTGGTAGGAAAATCAATCAGATGCAGAAATAATATCACAAACTACATCTGACCCAGTGAAATATACTTCAAGGCAGGATTTGTACGTCATTGGATTCTAATACAAGCTGAACCATTTTATATTCCAACAGGACATCCTCTTGACGCCAGCAAGAACCTGTGATAATAAATCCAGACATTTATATCACCATGGGCCGTTAGCTCAGTTTGGTAGAGCAGTTGACTCTTAATCAATTGGTCGAAGGTTCGAATCCTTCACGGCCCACCAATACATTCTAGCAATTGACCGATTCAGGTTAAGTGCTTTTTTAATTTTGTATTTTCCTTCATTCCGTTTCAGTTTTTCAATATGGTCTGAAATCCTTCCCCGTGGCTGATATACATATTCTTCCGTCATACAGGTTAAGAAGAGTATCGGAACAGTATGAAAAAGAGGGTTACTCAGTCTGGTTCAAAAAGGCCAACTCGTTAGACCTCTACTCTGTATCAACTCTGAATATACCCTGGTCAGGAGATTCAATTTTCCTTTTTTTCACAGATGACATTGACTGGCCAAGACCTGTTCCGGGAACATTGAATGCTGTCTCTGGAGCAGTGCATTCTGCAGGTGGAGTATTGACTTTGCCGTTTGATGGTGGAACGTACCTTAAAAGATCACTTGGAGGTCTATTGTTCAGTTTGTCTGAGTTAATTTTTTCTATATCCGTAAGGGTACTTTTCCTATTGTAATTGAGCGGTAATCAAAAACAAAATGTGCAACAGTTATTGGTTGAACTGTGCTGTCAAGTTTTTGAAAAATCACTTGGAGCCAAGGGTTATTGTTTTTTGCTTGATTAGTATTATTTAGGAACTGTCAAGAGTCAATGGTGATTTCTCTTATAAAGTTTCTGTTTATATTTGTTTCGCCAATGTATTTATGGTATTTTCTGTAAATTAATACTGTTCAAACTTCTATTTGATATTGTCGATAAATTCAGGGGTCAAAATCTTATTTTAAGGGGAAGAAAATGAAGAAGTTATTTGCGGCATCTGTCATGTCATTAACATTATTTGGAATTTCCCATGTTGTTCAAGGCGCTGGACAGGTAATGCATGATGTACATATCCTTTCTGACAGGGGACCAAAAATTGAAGAGCACTGGACATATCCGGATACCTGCCATCTTTGCCACACAGGCGAAACACACAACGGTCCTGTGGATTATAACCTTTGCAATAATTGCCATAGTCCCGGTGGGGCCTATGATGGCGTGAATGACGCTGAAATAGGTGCACGCAACAATCTTGGCTCTGAAATGAATCCCGATGAATGGGTTTCTGACATTTATGATGCTGATGGTAATTTAAAGCAGGGAAAGGAGAAGTGGTGCCTTGGTTGCCATGATGACGGGTACTCGGAAATCCATGGCGTAGCTGCTCCAAATATTGCAGGTAAAACCATGGCTGAAACATGGCAAAATCCAGTAGCTGCAGTTGATACTGGATTTCAGGGAGCAGCTGCTCTTCTGGATGGTGATTTTTCTACAGGGAATGTTGAAGGCCAGACCGCAGATCTCATTTTTGACCTGGGGACTGAAAAAGAAGTTACTCATATCAGATTATGGAATAACGGACCAACCAAGAGCAATTTAGAAGTTTACGGAAGCAGTAACCTGAATACTTGGCGCAGAATATTTAGAGGACATAGCATTAAATTTGGTAAGCCATTCTGGAGAGTAGCAGGGAGAGGATGGTTTGAAGCCAAAATAGATGATTTTTCACCAATTCGGTACATCAAAATAGTGCGAGTGAAATCCAGGCCAGCAGCACTGGCTGATAGAAGTTTTAGAGAATTTGAGTATAAATCGGACATTTCATATGGTTATGAAGTCACTGGTCATAAATTTGCATGTGATTATTGCCATGATACATCAACCATACATGTTGATGGTAACTCAAGAACATATTCATTTAGCCAGAATAATTATTCAGAGGGTTACAGGTTAGCAGATGTTGCTATTGGCAATACATTTATATCTGCACTTGAAATACCTAGGGTTGGTTGTAACAAGAAAGACAATGTTAAATCTGACAATGATTTCGCCTTATGTTTTACCTGCCACGATAAATATGAACTGCTTGGAGATGCCAACGGTGCAGGAGACTTTTACAAGGATCCTCTCATGACATATTTCACAAACAACAATAATGCAGATGAGAATGGAAATCCTATAAATGCTCACCTGGTACACCTCAGTGGTCGGGACGGTTGTGGAAACGCTCCAGACTGGGACTCTGACTGGGACGGACTCGCTGATTCCCCTCAGAGTTGCCCATCCTGTCATAACGTACATGGATCACCAAATCCGGCAATGACCAGGCATGGAGAGTTGACCTCAACACCAGGGACTTCTGATAAGGTGCCAATGATGAACCTACATTACCTCGATGTTGAAGGTGAAGCAGATGGAGATTTGATGGATCGTTCCCAAAGTACTGGAGGAAGAACTCAATTTTATGCCGGTGCACCTGGCACAGTAGCAAAAAACAATACCTGCAAAATGTGTCATAGTGATATGCATGAGTATGTCAGGACACCCTGATAATACCATTTGTTTTCAGTGAGTTGAAAAGGGGCAGAGTCGATCTATCGACCCTGCCCCTTTTTTTGTTCAAAAGGTTAAAGATTATTCCAGTGGATGCGGATCGCACTTCTCTGCTTCCAGGCTTACTCCTCTTCCACAGAGTGCACAGTAGCCGTCTGTCATCTACTTTGTGAGCTATAATGCTTCCAATCGCGTCAGTCAGTTACTTCATAAAGTCATTCAACAATGTAGGCCACACTTGGCAAGATAACAGTCTGCTTCGTTTCCTTATCCGAGCTGACAATTGAATATTTGGTGACTTAAATGGTAATGGCAATCTAAATTTAACTGACCTCATCATAACTTAATCCTAAGAGGCATAAACCCCACCCCACTCAATTCGGTCTCGGCTGTTAACAGGAATTGTTTTCTGGTCATAGTCCTTGGCCAACATCTTTTCATCTCAACATGCATCACCTTATTTAAAAATATATTGACAGATAATTACTTCATTTGTAGGAATTTGAACAGGTAATGATTGATATACTATCTCAGGAGCCCTGCAACAGAAGATGTCGACTTCTCCGGCTCAATAATATGTACTTTAAGCATATCTCCCAAGGCAAACGGAACCGTTATTGTCAATTCAACTGCTCAGGTGAATGAAAATCAACTGGGGCATGAAGTGAGGTGCTCCATAACTAACGAATCGACCCTTAACACTTCTTTTGAGCAACAATAGCAAAGTCCAGGTGGGGAAGCATCTCATTCACAGTTAGCCGGCACCAGAGGTTTTAATGTGTCTGCCAACACACTGTTTACTGTAAGGCTAGTCTGTGATCATAGATGTGGTGCGGATACTGAAACCTCTCAAGTTCGGGATGCGACGATGACAGCCATATTTATCCCTAACTGAACAACTCTTCGCCTTAAAGCCGAAAAGTTTGAAGTGAGATCGGTGAGAAATCGTCTGTCATCCACACAACTGGCTTAATTGTTTTTACAAGTATCATATATAAAGAGTGAGTAATGAAAATCAGACCAAAAACTTTTCATAGTAATATTTTTTTTATTACCTCCTTTGTTTTTTTATTTTTAACCAAGACCGTTATGGCTTTATCAATCCAAGGGCTTGAAACACGTGCTACAGGTCAATTCTCTGGAAGTACTGGTTCCATTGAGGTGAAATGGGGTGTTTGGGATAATGGTAGTTCTATGCCGGCCTGGACCAAAACAGTTATTTATAGATGTGATAATTTTAATCCCTTTGCTGATGTACCGACCAGTTGTAATTCCATTTACACCCGAAATTATGATAATCTATTTCCGGCGTGGAAAAATTCAATCTATTACGATGCTAGTGCCGTTCAAGGAAAATACTATTGGTACAAGGTTAAAGTATGTAATGGCGCAAGTTGCACAGGATTCAGTCGACCAAGTAATTACTCTTCTTATAGCGGAGATTCAATGACAGTGCAGGGTGCATGGAAAGGAAATAAGCCTGTTGCGCCAATGATTCCAAATGATGTGTATGCTTCAAAGGGGACATATTCAAATAGTGTTAAAGTTTATTGGTATGAAGAAGATCCCCGCATGACTGACAGTTTCTTGGTCTTAAGATGCAGCGACCGAACAGTTGGGAGTTGTGTGGTTTCAAACTCTTCACCAAATCCTTCAGCGTCCGATCGCACTTACCTGGACCGTCCCCCTAAAACAGGAAAGCTTTACTATTACCGGGTCTCTGCAACTGCAGTAGGCCGAACCTTGGGTGGGGAACCAGATTTTTCCTATTCGACAGAAAGTTTACCGAGCTTTCCAGCCTTTGGCTGGGCAGACTCTAAACCTGCTAACGTCCCTGCTTTGCCTTCAATCCCAACTAAAATATATGCCAGCAGAGAACAGCCTTCTTCGATTACGGTAGCATGGAGCTCTGCAAATAGAGCAACCTGGTATGAGCTATTCAGACGAACAGGTAAAGACGGAGCATGGAAGAGAATTTTATCAAAGGCAAAAACAGACTACCAAGATGGAAGAGTTTCTTCAGCAGATCTCTATTACTACAAAGTAAAAGCCTGCAATGGTGGTGGTTGCAGCGGATTCAGCAAAACAGTTACAGGATCATTGCGAATTTTCAGTTTCAGCAATATTGGTTTTATTATAAATCTCTTACTAAATAATTGATGTTAAAAAAAAACTTGTCACGATGTGTATTTAACTTGGAAGCATATTCCTAACCTGACCACAGCCAAGTTCAAACTCTTATCTAGACTGACAATAAGGTTTCTTTACAGCTTAAAGCCTTATAATCATTTAGATCTGACTGTCAGGATCAAACATTTTTTCTGCATTTCTACAGTTCAAACACGTAATACTCGCAATATATGTTCTTTCATGAGCAAAATGTACAACATAAGCATTTCCAGACTACCCTGCCCTTAAAATTAACAAATTCGTTTTAATCCCTGTTCAAAGAATTTGTATTCAGTATAATTAAATTTATTCAGGAAAAACTTCATATTAACTTTTTTCTGAAACATACACTTTGTCGTAGTGTGAGAAGCTAGGCATTAACTTGGTGATGGTCTTTCTGGTTTTTCATAATGCTCAACTAAACAGAGCAACACCAAGGTTACCTTACGAGATACATAACTTTTTCCCTGAAGAGGTGGATAGATGAAAAAATGGATTATTGCTCTATCGTTACTTGTTCTTATGGCTCCTCTGGTTAGCCAGGCAGCAGCGCCAGGCTTTCTGAAAAAACGAATGGGCACACTGAGTGGCCAAATATTTCTGGAAGAGAACAAGCCTTTGCCTGGTGGAATAGTGTCGTTTTTTAATGAAAAATCTGGGCCGTTGCCACTCATGCCAGGTGGCACCAGAGTGCCAAGTGCTATATCGCGCGTTGACAAAGACGGTCGATTTAATGCAAAGCTTGTTCCTGGTACCTTTTATATTGGTGCCTTGGCGGTCACTGATCCAGAGCGAGGTCCTGGACCCCCAAGACCAGGTGAAAAAATTTATTTTGCTGTGGATAGTAAAAACACTCCTCGCACCTTTACTCTGAAAATAAGAGAAACCATCGATGTTGGTCAGATTAACATCTTACCTCCAGATAAAATTGCCGACACTG
>CAMYOP010000188.1 GCA_947260045.1 uncultured Desulfobulbaceae bacterium | reverse complement strand
CTCGATCTCTATTTTCGCCAAAGATCAAGCACGGAATACGATCATCTCCGTGATTCATTAGATACCTTTAAAAAAGAAGCTGAAAAGGTAAGCAAAATGGAACGAACCGTAGTGGGTTCGGCCATTGCAGCCTCCTCAAGCCTGTCGGCTGGATATGTCATCTGGTTGATTCGAAGTGGTGCCCTGCTAAGTTCGGTACTTTCCTCAATGCCTGCCTGGCAGTTAGCCGACCCTCTGGCAATTCTTGCAGGCAAAAAAAGAGATGAGGAAGAAGAGGATTCTTTAAAGGATATAATTCGAAAAGGATCAGATTCAAGCAAAGAAAAAGAAATAGAGATAGAGCTATAAACGTATTGGCTTGAATTCTATGAAGGTTCCTGGGGAACCATTGGAATAAAATATGATATGAAGCCTTTAAGTCCGAAGTTTCGAATCTCTATGGGACAGGTGGGAATTATTGTCAGTATCGTAATGCTGGCAAGCTTCCTTGGTATTGTACCTGATAGAGAGTCTGCACTGCGCGAAGGTAAGGAAACTCTTGCTGAAACAATAGCAGTGTATACTTCTGCTCTCGTTGTAAAGGCAGACCAGCAACGCATTGTAGACGATTTTGATCTCATCGTGGAAAGAAACAAGGAGCTTCTTTCTGTAGGTTTACGTTTGGAAAATGGGCAGGCTCATGCCGCAACAAAGTTTCATGATGAGTTTTGGCAGGAGATGACTGGTGAATATTCAAAAGATAATCAGTTACGCGTTCCCATTTGGGCCGGAGATCAGAAATGGGGACAACTTGAGCTTCGATTCAAAGGAGGCGATAAGAAGTTTCCCTGGCGACTTCTCGATAATCATCTTTTACGCATTGTCCTGTTTCTGGGTATATGCAGTTTTGTAATCTTCTATTTTTATCTTGGCAGGGTCCTTCGCCATCTTGATCCATCCCAGGCAATCCCGGGAAGAGTGCGTGATGCTCTTGATACAATGGCAGAGGGTTTGTTGGTTCTTGATCGGAAGGAGCAGATTGTGCTGGCCAACCGTGCTTTTGCCGATATTCTTGGTAAATCACCAACAGAATTACTTGGAAGAAGATCATCAGAGCTCCCCTGGTTTGATCTGGAGGGAAACAAGTTCCCAACAAAAGAACGACCATGGGTAAAAGCGCTGGAGCATGGCAATGTTCAAAAAAACGGCATGATCCGCCTGCATCTCTCAAATGATAACATACTTACATTTAAAGTTAACTGTTCTCCCGTTTTAGGTGATGGTAAAAAGTATGCCGGAGTTTTGGTCAGCTTTGATGATGTTACTCAACTTGAAAAAAAGGAAGTTGAACTGCGGCATTCAAAAGAAATGGCAGAAGAAGCCAATCAGGCAAAGTCGGCATTTCTAGCCAATATGAGTCATGAAATCCGTACTCCCATGAATGCGATTTTGGGTTTTACCGATCTGCTTAAGCGTGGTTACATAAAAAATGAAAAGGAAAGTTTAAAATATCTCAATACCATTCATTCCAGCGGCAAAAACCTGCTGGAACTTATCAATGATATACTTGATCTTTCAAAGGTTGAATCAGGTCATTTTGATGTTGAAAAGGTTGTAATTGATCCGTATGTAATTATCCACGAAGTTATTCAAATGCTCCTGCCCAAGGCAAAGGAGAAGGCATTAGAGTTGCATTTTGCCGCATACACAGCAGTGCCAAAAACTATTGAAACAGATCCTGCCAGGTTCCGTCAGATAATTTTTAATTTGGCTGGAAATGCGATTAAATTTACAGATCAGGGAAGGGTGATCGTGGGCTGCGGTATGGAGAAAGGATCTTCTGGGATAATTTTGTATGTAGATATTGTTGATACTGGAATCGGTATGGCGCAAGATGCCCTGGAAAATATTTTTGATCCTTTTGTTCAGGCGGACACCACGGTGACTCGTCGATTTGGCGGAACAGGACTTGGCCTTTCCATCTCTAGAAAGTTTGCCAGAGCCCTGGGTGGGGACATTAAAGTTGAGAGTGAACAGGGAAAGGGAAGTACCTTTCGCATTACTCTGCCAGTAGAGGATGTCAAAGAAGATCAACTTGTAAAACCTGATGAGATTTCACTGGTCTTGGAGGATTCTCAGCAGGAAGACGGCAGATGGCGATTTCCTGAGGCTAAAGTCCTGGTTGTCGATGATGGTACGGAAAACAGAGAGCTTGTCAGGGTACTACTGGAGGAGGCTGGTTTAACAGTGGCTGAAGCTGCAAATGGTCTGGAGGGTGTTGAAAAAGCACAGGAGTATCAATTTGACATCATTTTAATGGACGTACAGATGCCAGTGATGGATGGTTTTGAAGCAACACGTACTCTTCGTAAAAATGGTTTTGAACTTCCCATTATTGCTTTGACTGCAAACGCTATGAAAGGCTTTGACAAGGAGTGTCTCGAAGCTGGATATACCGAATATCTTACCAAGCCAATCAATATTGATAGTTTTATGGAGATGATGGCCAGACACTTAGGTGGACATTTAGATCATGAAAAGGCTTCTTTTTCCACCGATAATAAAATGTCAGAGCAGAGTCAAATAAGTATGAGCTTTGATGAGACCATGCTAGAAAACGCTGGATTGCCTAGTTCGGAAAAGATTATTGTTTCCCGTCTTGCCGAGAACCCAAAATTAAAAAATATTGTCCAGAAATTTGGCCAAAGGCTTGCTTGTGAAATTGAAAAAATGGAATTGGCTCTAGAGCAAAATGATATGGAGGGGCTGGCCCGTCTGGCTCACTGGCTGATAGGTTCTGCCGGGACCGTGGGGTATGATGATTTTACCGAACCAGCCATAAAACTCGAAGTTTATGCCAAGGCAAATAAAAAGAAAAAGGCTCTAGAGGTATTGAACCGTATTAAGTCCTTCAAGTTAGCTGAAAATTCATCTATAATTAAATCCGCATCAGGTGCAGAGCGTTCTCACAATGATGAAGCTGGTTTACAAACGCTTGCCAAGGATCGTGCTCCTGAGTCCAGACTGCCTGAAGAAAAGCTTAAGATTATTTCCCGCTTGGCAAAGAATCCTAAGCTTAAAAAAGTAGTTATGCAATTTGTTGTAAAGCTTGATGGTGAAATTACCAAGATGGAACAGGCCTTTACAAGGCGTGATTTTGAGGAGTTAGCTCGTCTGGCACATTGGCTGAAAGGTGCTGCCGGTACAGTGGGGTATGATGATTTTACAGAACCTGCCATTGAACTGGAAAAGGCAATACTTGCCAATAATAGGGAGCAAGTTGAACAAGCACTTGAAATTGTAAAGAATTTGGGGAAGAACATCGTCCCACCTGAAATTACTGAGTGAATAAACGGGCTGATAGATGAATGATATTTCTCAAAATTTAAATAACGCAACAATCATGATAATTGATGATGAACCTATGACCATGGCTGTTGTACAGGCATTTCTTGAAGATTCTGGTTACAGTCGCTTTGTTCAGGTGGAAGAGTCTTCTCGTGGCATACTCGCTATTGAGGAAAAAAATCCCGATATATTACTTCTGGACTTAGTTATGCCTGGTGTTTCAGGTTTTGACATTTTAAAGCAAGTGCGTGAACACCCCAAATATTGCCACCTGCCCGTTATTATCTTAACGGCTTCGTCTGATTCTGAAAATAAACTGAGAGCTCTTGACCTTGGTGCCACCGATTTTCTTGCTAAGCCGGTCGATCAGAGTGAACTTGGTTTGCGGGTACGGAACACGCTTGCAGCAAAGGCTTATGCAGACCAGCTCGCCTACTATGATCCTCTGACTAAATTACCTAACAAACATATGTTTTCGGGTCACTTTGAGTGGGCTTTGAAAAAAGCAAAACGTCATGAAGACCACCTTGCTCTTTTGAGCATATCTCTTGATAATCTTGCCATGATTAATGCAACGATTGGTGTCGGTCCTGCAGATCAAGTTCTGCAATTGGTTTCCGATAGACTTGAATCAATTGTTCGAGAAATTGATGTCATGAGCCGATCAACGGGCGATCATAAGACTACATCGAGTTTGTTTCGTGTAGAAAGCACTGTGTTTTCGATACTTCTGGATAATATGAGGGGAGTAGAAGACGCAGCTTTGGTTGCCGAAAGAATATTACAATCCGTAAAAAAGCCTATAGAGGTTGAAGGAATAGAAATTTACCCCACGGTGAGCATTGGCATTGCCTCTTATCCGGAAGAAGGTAAGGATTGTGTCACTTTGGAGCGATTGGCGACCAGTGCAAAGGATTATACCAAAAAGAAAGGAGGGAATAAATTTCACTTCTCTTCTAATGCTATAAATGAATCCTATGCCAAACGCTTACGATGGGAATCAAAGCTCAGAAGGGCACTGGAGGCTGACGAGTTTGTCCTTTATTATCAACCAAAAGTTGACGTGAAGACGGGTGTTATCAGAGGAGTAGAGGCCCTTATACGTTGGCAAAGTAAGGCAATGGGACTTGTTCCACCCAATGATTTTATTCCTCTGGCTGAAGAAACAGGACTGATTGTACCCATTGGTCAATGGGTTATAGAGGAGGCTTGCAATAGACTGGCCGCTTGGAATAAGCAGGGAAGAGGACCCTTGGTTATGGCCATTAATCTCTCTGTTAAGCAGCTTGAAGGTCCAGAAATTTTTTCAACGATCGAAAAAATCATAGCGGACACTGGCGTGGATCCGCAATTTTTAAAATTTGAAATTACGGAAAGTCTGCTCCTGGATAATATCGAAAATAAAATTGCACTTTTAAAACGGCTTAAAAAGCTTGGTCTTAGTCTATCTATTGATGATTTTGGAACGGGATATTCATCTTTGAGTTATTTGGCCAAGATGCCAGTGGATGAGTTGAAGGTGGACAGATCCTTTATAATGGATATGCTGAAGGACGAGGAGAATCATGCCATAGTCTCGTCTGTAATATTTTTAGCCAAAAACCTCGGACTGATGACAGTTGCAGAAGGCGTTGAAACAAAAGAGCAATTACGGTATTTGCAGGATCAAAATTGTGATCAGTATCAGGGCTTTTATTTTAGTAGGCCTATACCTGAAGCAGAACTGCTTGAACTTATTCCTGTCAAGTGAAGAGGCCACATATCTCCTGGGAAAGTTGTAAATTCCCTCGATGCATAGAATATTTTTCCAGTCTCAGGTAAGCAAGGCAATGATGAGATTTGTCAGTTGAGCCATGTCTTCTATTCGCACACTTTCATCGGTGGAGTGAACATGGGTCATGCCCGTTGCAACTATAGCTGTATCAAGTCCATAGCCATTGAAGATATTGGCGTCACTTCCGCCGCCGGCAATTGCAAACTCAAGTTCCATTCCTATTTTTAATCCCGACTTTTTAATATGCTGGATGACAGGATCGCTTTCCTGTAAGTTCATAACAGGAAAGTCAGGAATTATTTTAAAGTGGAGTTCTGGTTTTCCCTTGGCCTCACCTGTGGGATCCTGCCAATCATGAACAACCCTGGTAAAGCAATCCTCAATTTGCTTGGTCAGCTCTTCTAGTCGCTGGGTTGAATGACTTCTGACCTCTCCTCGTACAAAAACTTGATCTGGGACTATGTTACTTGCTGTTCCACCTGAAATAGTACCAAAATTGATTGAACTTTTACTGTCAATGCGACCTTCAGGAAGAGCTGCAAGCGCCCTGGAAGCAAGAGTTATGGCATTTACTCCCCATTCTGGATGCAGTCCAGCGTGGGCGGCAACA
>CAMYOP010000187.1 GCA_947260045.1 uncultured Desulfobulbaceae bacterium | reverse complement strand
AGGGAGAGTTTATGAACAAGCACATAACCGCTAAATCCTGCGATTGCTAAAGCAATAAGCAGAAAAAAAGCCATAATATAATCTAGCTGAAATTTCTTTTGGCCCACTACCTGATACAACCCACAATAAAATGATCAACACCCGAACAAAATAAAATCAGTCGCTTATGACACGTAATTTTTAAACAACAGATCATTGCTTTAACGCCTTTTCTTTTTCATTGACCTGGTCTGCAACCATCTTGTACGCTATGTAATATTTATAGATATTACCGACATATTGAACCGTTTCACGCCCAATGATTTTGGCTGCGGCAACCTCAGCATTTTTGAACCAGACATTGGGGTTCAGTCCCATTTCCTTTGTTTTTTTACGTATTTTATTCACATTTGCCGGACCTGCATTATAAGCAGCAAATGAAAACAACATCTTGTTCAACTGGTCCATGGGTTCAACACTGAAATACCTGTCAGTGATGAACCTCATGTATTTTGTACCTGCGTGAATATTATTTTCCAGCAAATGAATATCAGGTATGTTCACATTCGGGTCTTTAGCCGTTGATTGCAATAACTGCATTACACCGATAGCTCCGGCATGGCTCTTTTTTTTCTGATCCAGACCGGATTCCTGGTATGCCTGAGCCCCCAACATCAAGTAATCAAAATTATACTGGTCAGCATATTTTTTAAAGAGAGCGACCATTTCCTCAAATTTTTTCATTTCTTCTTTTGATACAGAATTTTTCAAATACTTCGTGTTTTGCAGATATCTCTTGATAAGCATGTTACCCATGAGGGTACCTTGTTTATTCTTTTTGGCAAATTCGTTCACTATATGCTGAAGCTTAGGGCTGCCTTTACGAAATGCCCAGGCAATCTCACCATCTGACCGAATATATGCTTTTTGTTGCGCCTTGATGTTTTTAAATATTTTTTCCCAGAAATTTGCCTTATGTGAATCAACAATAATCGTTGATATAATTCCAGCATTAACCATTTCCAGGAGATCCTCATCTTCTAGAAACTCGTCAACCTCAACCAACTTAACAGGTCTCCTGCCAGTCTTTTTGAACAAACGATTAATTGACTGAAGGCTCTCGTAATAGCTACTGGATTTTCGAACGTAAACCTCCCTGCCTGATAGATCATCATAACTTTTTAGTTGTTTTTCATTTGCTCCGTTTACGATTAACTCTTTTACTCCTTTCGCAAAAGGATTTGAGAAGTCTACTTTTTTCAAACGCTCTGGGGTTATTGTCAGATTTGAAGCAGCCAAGTCTCCATATCCATCAACAAGCTTCGTGAGGAGATCAGCTCGACTGACAGGGATAAAAACGACTTTCAACTGAAGTGCTCCCTTTTTCCCAATCTTTTTATTTACAAACTTCTCAAATTCTTTAAGAGCTTCATAGGTGAGACCGCGTTGCTTTCCTTTATCGATAAAATAAAAAGTCTTACTGGGCACGATCAGCACTCTGATCTCGTTCCGTTTAACCATCCCATCAAAATCTCCTTTCCATTGATTCTGCAGTAAAAGAGAATCCGTCGGCTTTTCACCGCCTGCAGCACCAACCGATGGAATCCCAGTAAAAAGAGAGACCCCAAAGAAAAGGATATATATGACCAACACCTCCAAATTCAAACGAAAAGATCTATGTTTGTTTAAGTAAGACATATCTGTTCACCACGTTTCATTCAACAAAAGCTAATGATTAGATTATGAAGGTATAAAAAGGGGTGTAGCCTTTTAGTTGATCTCTGTATTTTTTGTTAAAAGCCAATCTTTAAATGTTTTAAAAAGCAGTAGAGCTAGTTTGTTTTTTTCGCCCTTCATTTTAATTGTAGCAAGTTGCCCCTCTTTTAACTGTACTCCTGTGGACGGTGGTAAAGAAACATCAACTGTAAATCTCGGTGAAAAAAGTTCGAAACTTGATCGTTGCTCCATTGTTTGCGAAGAAGTGTCCAGCACGTGTTGACGTACATCAAGAGGACCTCCGTAAACCGC
The DNA here is from genome assembly GCA_947260045.1 of uncultured Desulfobulbaceae bacterium. Taxonomy (GTDB): domain Bacteria; phylum Desulfobacterota; class Desulfobulbia; order Desulfobulbales; family Desulfobulbaceae; genus CAMYOP01. Next base: position 3,759 of record CAMYOP010000187.1, on the reverse strand, counting down.
TGCCAGGGCAGGATTAAAAAGAATTTTACTTGCGGTAGGTTCTATGCGTTCAATCTTACCAGTCATATGCCCTGTTCCTCTTGCACTCATTTCAATGGACACATTCTTTCCTAGATAGCCATGAACTAAATTTATATCGTTTTGATCGGCAGCGCATCGTATCCGCTTGTTTTCCGGGCTGATGATCCACAATATTTCCTGTCCTTCAGGAATAAATGTATCTTGAAGAGAGTGCAGGTTTTCTATAAGAACAACACCATCTCCAGGTGCGTTTATATGAAGTGTATTTATATCGATCTTAAGATTTTCACTTCTTTCTTCTAATATCTGAATTTGTCCCTGGATAATTTGGTATTCTGCCAGCTTTTTATTCGAATGTGCCAGTCTGGATTTAATCTTCAGTTGATTAATTTGAAGTTTAATCCGGTCATGTTCATAAAACAGCTCATTATTCTTTAATATTACCAAAGGATCACCGACATGAACCATTGCACCGTTTTCAACGAGAATTCTTTCTATGAAACCGGGACTTTGAGATTTTACTATGAACTGGTGCTCGTATTCTACAACTCCTGGAATTGATATATTTTCATTAATTCCAACAAAGTATAGTATGAAAAAAAGAAGAACCACGCTAAGTGCCAGGTGTTTAAGAAAATAGGAGCGTAAATTTGGATTGTGACCCTGGTATACCTTCCAATTATTACATAATGCGGCAAATGGAAAACCTAACCAGACAAACAGGGCACCACAGGTAATAAGAATCCCTAAGCCTCCTGCCATTTTACTTGCCAAAAAACCAAGAGAAAAAAGAATCAGGATTCTCCATAGAAATGCGCAAACACCATACATTTTGATAAATGAAAGCTTAAGCCCTTTATGCGGAATTGGTCTTGGCGGAATGCCGAGAAACCATTTTGCTGTAAAATTCTTTATAAACTGCAGGCCATGGGAGTACAGGTTCGGCAAGCCTGTCATGTCTGACAGAATATAATAACCGTCAAAACGCATGAGAGGATTGGCATTAAAGATCAAGGAACTTATACCTGCAACGATAGCAGTGTTCAGTGCAATTGTTCCGACAACACTCTGTGGTTGTTGTGCCCAAAATATGATAGCGAGGCAGGCAATGAAAATTTCAACAAACATACCGGCAATGGCAACATGTATACGTTGCCATTTTGAAGAAAAGCTCCATGAGGACGTTGCATTTACATAGGTAAGAGGGATAAACAAAATAAAGAGTATTCCCGTTTCATAAACCCTTCCACCATAACGGTAACAGGTAAGAGCATGGAATGTTTCATGAAATATCTTCAACCCAAACCATATTAACCAAACCCAGACCAGGTTGGCAGGGCTGAAAAAACTTGAGCTGGAAACGGTAACATGATCCCAGTTAATAGATAATATCTGTAGTGCATACAGAAAAACAATAAGCCAGATTACACCGAAAGACTTACCGGTTAGCCATTTTAACTTTGGGAAAATACGGTTTAAAAGGGGATCAGGATTAAATAAAGGAACTTTGATTGCTATCAGGTTCAAGCGGCTTAGACGTATAATTTTTTTTCGCCTCTCCTCCATTTTCAATGAAGCAGTAAGCGAGGATTCATCCTGTTGCAGCAACTGCTGGCTGGCTAGCCAGTTTATTATTATTGAAGCCTGTTCTCTGTCAAAATGTAATTCCCTGTCACTTTCAATTCTGGCAAAAAAATCTTCTAAGCTTTTACTTTGGTCAAGCTGATTGATTAGCAGGTATTCTTCCCTGCCGATCTTAAAAAATTTATTACGGGCCAGGTCCTCTACTATGTAAAAGGAGTTATCTCCTTCAATTACCGGGCTGAAGCGAAGTCCTGAACGAAGTTGTGGTAAAACGACGGTTTGATCCATTATTAGAAAATCGAGTCGAAAACACTTAAGAGTGTGTACCAGGGTTTATGAAAAAGTATCCAGGCGAGCGGGCGCCTGTCGCAGGTAATTTTTGCCTTTCCGCGCATCCCTGGTCGAAGCATGTTATCAGCATTATCAAATTCAATTTCAGCAATGAAGTTGTTTCTACCCTCTCTCATTTTTGATTTTGGCAGGATGGATTGCACCTTTCCTTTCCATTTTCGTTTGGAATAGGCATTGAAACGAATAGACGATTGCATGGAAGTACGTACATAGGAGATATTTTTTTCAGGTATAGCTAGCTCAACTATAACTCTATCAAGAGGTGCAATCTCAAAGAGGGTCTGTCCTTTTTTAACAGGACTCCCTTCAGCCCGCTTCAGGTCACCAGATAGCACAATACCTTCAACAGGGCTGACCATTTTCAACTGACTCTGGCGTTCCTTTAGAAAACGGATACGCTGATCAAACTGTTCCTGATCAAGCAATGCGACTTGGGCAGCAGCCACATTGCCGCTCACTAGATAGCTGTCTCGTAATTTTCCTGCTTTTTTGAGATCAGCGTCCAGGGTGGACAATTCCATTGCAATCTGTTTGCCATCTAAAATCGCTAAATCAGCACCTTGCGATACCTCATCTCCGGGATTAACCAAAACTTCCTTTAGCATGCCATCAAATCTGGCAACGATATATCTGGTTGTTACTGGTTTCACCAGTGATTCCGCCTGTACTTTAAACGGTAGAGGAACAAGAGATACGAGGCAAAGTAAAAGTAAAAGGCCGCCAATCATGAACTTGTTTTTTAATTGGCTCACTGTTTTTAAATGAGCAAATCTCAGTTTTGATTCTGACTTTTTGTCATTTCGCAGAAACGACAATCCTTGTGTCAAAAGGGGGAGAATTAATGTGATTTTTTGAGTTGCAGGGGAAATATCTTGATCTTTTTGCCAAAGTAACAGAAGAGCTCCCTCAATATCTTCAATATCACTTATAAGTGGTATACCCAGTGCTCGCTCCATCCCTGTATTGCTTACTACATCCTGAAATACCAGTGAAAATTGGGAATTGTCAGAGGGAATCTGTCCTGGCCAGATGATATTTTGTTTACGAGAGACCACCTCTCGTAGAGCTTTTTGCAGCAGCTGGTTGTGTCCGGTATGTTTGTCTGCCTGTATTACATCAGAGAGCGCCACCAGTTCAATGTTGGCCATTCCCTTTGCTTTTCCTATGATAACCTGATCACAGTCAAGCAACTGACGCAGTTCGGTTGCAAGTTGGACAAGAACTGCCTGGGAGTTTTTTTTATAAAAAATAGATGCAATGGTAGTTGTCAACTTTATAAACTGTAAATAATCATTTACTTCGCTCCTTTTTGTATGGAGGTGATGAGCAAGATTAGCGGCCATTAGTTGGGCAACTACAAGAAACGGCTCCAGTACTTTATTCTCAAGCAATATGATTAATGAAAGGCAAAATCTTGTATCATTGGCCGTTCTTATTGGACAGGAAATCAGATGAACCGCCTGATTTTCTGGCAGTTTAGTGCAATACAGTTTATTTGACAAAATGGCCTTACTGGCATTTTGACTCAGTATGCTTGGCATATCATCAGCCCAGGATAGAGCCTGATGGGAGAGGAGTTCCTGCTCTACTTTCATTTCACCTTGGTCGTGAACATGAAGAATAGTTCCGGCCGCATTAACAAGACCAATTGCAAGTTGTAGAATTTCCAGAACAATCTGGTTCTGGTCAAGGTCTTTTGAGCATAGACTGCTTAAACGAATGGACAGAGTAGACAGATTTGGACTTGCTATTGTTTTTGGGGTGTCATCAACAGGCGATGTTTGAGTTTTCAACGTGTAAGGG
>CAMYOP010000186.1 GCA_947260045.1 uncultured Desulfobulbaceae bacterium | reverse complement strand
GACCGACATCTCTAACAACAGCACGGGCTTTCATGGACCCATAAGCTACTATCTGGGCCACGTGGGTATTTCCACCGTATTTCTTGCGAACATAATCAATAACCTCGTCTCTTCTGTCCTTGCAAAAATCAACATCAAAGTCAGGCATGGACATACGTTCGACATTAAGAAATCTCTCAAATATCAAACCGTATGGAATGGGATCAATGTCGGTAATGAGCATGCAATAAGCTGCCAGACTCCCTGCTCCGGAGCCACGACCAGGACCAACAGGTATAGTATGTTCTTTTGCCCATTTGATAAAATCTGCGACTATGAGAAAGTATCCAGAAAAGCCCATGGTCTGGATGATTTCTATTTCCATTTTGAGACGTTTTTTGTACTTTTCTTCGAGCTCAGGCGTGACTGGTGTTAGTTCATTAAGTGCGTCAAGTCTCTCCTTAAGGCCATTCCAGCAGTCTTTTTCAAAAAGAGATTCCAGGTTTTCTTTTTCAGGAACAGGAAAAATAGGGAAGTGATGTTGACCAAAGCTGAGTTCAAGATTACATCGTTCTGCTATTTCAAGGGTGTTGCTCAGCGCTTCAGGGCAGTAGCTGAATTGCTCAGTCATTTCTTCGGGAGACTTGAAATACAGCTCGTCAGTGGAAAATTTAAACCTTTTTGGGTCATTGATTGTTCTTCCTGTTTGAATGCAAAGAAGAACTTCGTGTGCATAGGACTCTTTCCTGGTTAAGTAATGACAATCATTGGTTGCCACTACTTTAATTCCTAAATCGTTACCCAGTTCAATCAAGCCCTTATTGGCAATTTTTTGTTTGGCAATACCGTTTTCCTGGATTTCAAAATAATAGCGGTCACCAAAAACTTTTTGCAATTCACGTGCGCGAAGTCGTGCGCCATCATAGTCATTATGAGTTATTCTCCAGGCGATCTCACCATGCAGGCAGGCTGTAAGGGCAATTAATCCATCACTGTGTTTATAGAGAATATCTCTGTCAATGCGTGGTTTATAATAAAAACCTTCAACCTGCGCGATGGATGCAAGTTTCATCAGGTTCCGGTAGCCAGTTTCGTTTGTGGCCAGGAGAACCATGTGAAAATTATGGCCCGCATTCTGATTTTTGATGAGTCTGGAATCTTCAGCGATATAAAACTCACATCCTATTATGGGCTTAATACCTGCTTTGTTGGCCTTTTCATAAAACTCCAAGGCGCCAAACATTGCACCGTGATCAGTGATGGCGACAGACTCCATATTGTAATCTTGACACTGCCGGATCAGGTCAGCAAGCCGAATAGCTCCATCCAGCATTGAATATTGAGTGTGTACGTGGAGATGAACAAAGTTTGCAGAACTCATAAATAACTCAGATGTAAATTTTTATCGTTTTTGCTGTAAGGGGTAATGGTGTAGCGCTACACTGAATATGTTTTTTTCTTACCATTGAAGAGAAAAAATCATTTAGACCAAAAAAAAATTATGGAGTAGATCCTTTTAAGTCTTGCAGTTGTTCTGGCGAAAAAGTGATTCCGTTGAGGCTTGCACCAGTGATGTCCGCCATGAACAGGTTCGCTCCAGTCAAATCAGCATGGTCAAGTGTGCTGTTTTTCAGGTTTGCCCCAGGCAGATCACTCTTAACGAGTTTTGCTCCCTCAAGATCTGCTCCCTGTAAATTTGCTCTGCGCAGGTTAGCATTTGAAAGATTTGCTCCGGCCAGGATAGCACCGGCTAAATTAGCTTCAACCAAATCAGCATTAGACAGGTCAACATTGGTCAAGTTGCAATTGGGACAATTTTTAGCCATCCAGCGCACAGTTGAATAAACATCTCTTTCTGCTTTCAAAGAGCCTAGGGGATCTTGTTCAATAATGTCAGTGATGCGTGAGTGTCCACTTTCTCTTCCTTGGCTTTTCTCTGTCTCGTGAACTTGTTCACTTTGAGTTACCACAGGAGCAGCTTTACGCGCTGATTTGCGCACAGATGCTCTTTTGCGTGGCTCTTTATAGAGCTTTTTGGCATCACCCTCCATTTTACTGACAGTATAAAGCAATACACCTAACTCATCGGCAAGGTGATGTTTACCGTTTTTTTGATAAACGGAATAACATTTGATATCGCCATACCACCATTTGTTAAATTTGAGACAGAGCTCACCACCTACACTGACATCCCAACGACCTTGGTCAGTAAAATTGTCCAGATCGCGGCCAAAAACCCGACTTGACTGGTCAAAATAGAAATCACCACTAAGGGAATGCCCGCTCATGTGGAGCGTATTGTTTTCTGTCAGCAGCACAACCTGTTCAGCTGATAATAATAGGGCGCCTTTATCTGAGAGTTTCTGCGCAGTCATTGGTGCCAGACAAGAGGTAAGAAAAAACGACGAAAGGAGTAGGGTGATATATTTGAACACAAAAGCCTCATTCTTTAAAATTTGTGTGAGAGGAAATGGTACCATTTCTTTGGCAGGTTCCGCCATAAATAATCCTGCTATCATGCAATAGATGGTTATTAAAAAAATGGTGTGGTGAAGGTTGTGGCCTCAGCGCCGCTCAGGTAAATTAAAGCAGTAGAGGAGCGCTGAGATTGAAACATCTTGGTCCAGGAAAGATTTGCTACTGTATATTAATACTTATCAGGCAGGATTGGCCTGGGTTCTATTAAACAAATAATGGCTTCATGCAAAAAGTACTATTTCAATGAGGGTACAGAGGAATAGGTATCAACTAGTACCTGAGCAACAGCTATGTAGTAACTTTGCTATTACTTTTTAGCTGTTGCTTGTTTTCCTTTCTTAACAAGTTTTGCCCAGGAGTCGCGAAGTGTAACTGTTCTGTTAAAAACAAGACTTCCAGGCTTGCTATCCTTTTTATCCAGACAGAAATAACCCTGCCGTTCGAACTGATAACGCTGAGAAGGGTCTGCACTGGCAAGACTTGTTTCAACCACACTTGACTCAAGGACTTCCAGTGATTTTGGATTTAAAAATTCTTTAAAATCTTTCTCTTTATCCATATCAGGATGTTCTACAGTGAACAACCTGTCATAGAGCCGTACTTCAGATTTAATTCCATGACGAGCTGAAACCCAATGGATAGTGCCCTTTACTTTTCTACCGTCTGGTGCAGATCCGCCACGTGTTTCTGGATCATAGGTGCAATGAACTTCAATTATATTGCCTTGCTCATCTTTTATTACATCCTGACAAGTTATCAGATAGGCATAGCGTAAACGGACTTCACGACCCTGGCTCAGTCGAAAAAACTTCCGTGGTGCGTTCTCCATAAAATCAGTTTCTTCAATGTATAATTCACGACAGAAAGGAACTTTTCTGGTTCCCATTTCGGGGTTTTTAGGATGATTGTGAGCATCGAGTTCTTCTTCTTTATCTTCAGGATAGTTGGTGATCACGAGCTTCAATGGCTTGAGGACACCCATTACCCGAGGAGCTGATTCGTTTAAATCATCACGAATAGAGTTTTCAAGAACTCCTAAATCTATCCAGGAACCTCTTTTGCCAATACCAATGGTATCACAAAAATTGCGAATAGATGCAGGTGTATACCCTCTACGCCTGAGACCGGAAATTGTAAGCATGCGCGGGTCATCCCAACTGTTAACATGTTGCTCCTCGACAAGTTGGAGCAGTTTGCGTTTGGACATAACTGTAAAATTAATGTTCAACCTGGCAAATTCTATCTGTTGCGGATGGCAGGGAGTATCAAGTTCGTCAAGAACCCAATCATACAAGGCTCTGTTATTTTCAAACTCCAGCGTACAAAGAGAGTGGGTTATGTTTTCCAGCATATCTGACAAACAATGGGTGAAATCGTACATGGGATAGATGCACCATTTATCATCAGTTCGGTGGTGTTTTGCTTTGAGGATGCGATATATGACAGGATCTCTCATGATTAAGTTTGGGGATTGCATGTCAATTTTTGCACGTAATACACATTCTCCCTCATTAAGTTCACCGTTTTTCATATGCTCAAATAAAGCGAGATTTTCTTCGACACTTCGGTTTCTAAAAGGGCTTTCTTTGCCTGGCTCTGTGAGGGTGCCTCTGTACTCTCTTGTTTGATCACTGTTTAGGTGACAAACATAGGCTTTGCCTTTTTTTATAAGGGCAATGGCAAATTCATAGAGTTTGTCAAAATAATCAGAGGCATAATACAAATGATCTCCCCAGTTAAACCCCAACCAGGCAACATCGTTTTTAATTGCATCAACATAGTCAACGGACTCTTTGCTTGGATTAGTGTCATCAAAGCGCAGGTGACAGGTGGACTCGTTTTCAAGGGCAATGCCAAAATTCAAACAAATAGACTTTGCATGGCCGATATGAAGAAAACCGTTTGGCTCTGGAGGAAAGCGGGTTATGACCTGCTTATGCTTCCCTGAAGCCAGGTCTTCCTTAACTATTGTTCGAATAAAGTCGAGAGACTGACTTTTTGTTTCTATTGGATCATTTTTGGACATTTATTTCTCCAGAACACTATTAGGCTTCAAATAATTTACCGACATTGCGTAAACGTGAAACTACTTTATCTCTGCCAAGGCACTCAAGAATATCAAAAAGGCTTGGTCCGGCAAGCTGGCCTGTACAAACTGTTCGCATCCCATTTATTAAAATACCAGGTTTGATATCAAGCTCTGCTGCGTATTCGCGGGTGATTGTTTCGCTGGTTTCTTTATTGAAGTCTGCAATACTTTCAAAGCGATCTGCAAGATTTGGAAACCAGGTGTTTAAGTCTGGATGTTTTAAAACATTTTTCTTTAAAGGTTTTGCTTCAACAGTAAAATCGTCACTGAAATAAGCACGGCCCATGGTGGCAAAATCTTTTAAGGTGTGAAAGCGGTCACGGATCATGTCGAGAGTGGAGAAATACCACTGTTGTTTTTCACCTTTGTAGGCTTCATCCCAAAGATCTTGTTCCTCCAGATCAACCTTAACAAGTGCGCCAAGCTCAGCAATATCCATGGAGCGTATGTAATGGGCGTTGATATTTATAGCCTTGGGATCAGTGAAAAATTTTGGGTCTCCCTTTCTATAATTAAAGACTGAATTCACCTTGCTGATGCGTTCTAAGGTAAAGGTTTCTATTAACTCGTCCTTGGTAAAAATTTCCTGGTCAGTACCAGGATTCCAGCCCAGTAATATAAGAAAATTGCAAAGTGCCCAGGGGAGGAATCCTTTTGAGTGATAGTATTGAACAGCAACTATCTCTCCATGACTACGCTTTGATATTTTTTTCTTCTGTAAATCAAGAGTCAATGGCATGTGGGCAAAGACTGGCACAGGTGCACCAAGGGCTTCATAGAGTAGAACCTGGCGACTGGTGTTGCTCATGTGGTCTTGACCTCTGATGATATGACTGATGCGATCACGAATATCATCCACCACATTGCAGAGCATGTAGAGCGGCTTGCCGTTTGAGCGAACAATGACAAAATCTTCTATGTCATTGTAATTTCGTTCAATTGCTCCGAGAACTTTGTCTTCGTAGGTGACTGTTCCCTCACGGTCGGGAACTTTAAAACGGATCACAAAGGGGATATTTTCTTTTTCCTTTTCCGCAATTTGGCCTGGGCTCAGGTGAAGACACGTTCGGTCATAGCGCATGTCCTGCTTTGCTGCCAAGGCCTTTTCGCGTTTTGCTTCAAGCTCATTTTTTGTACAGAAACACTTATAGGCAGAGCCTGTTTGAAGAAGTTTTTCTGCTGCCTGAATCTCGGTGGAAAGCCAATCAACAATGCGGATTCGCTGAGCGTCGGAGAGTTCGCTTGACTCCGGTGGCGGCATCTCGC
>CAMYOP010000185.1 GCA_947260045.1 uncultured Desulfobulbaceae bacterium | reverse complement strand
ATACACACCTTTTTCATGCCATTGATCCACATTGACGCCTTCCTGATTTTGAGCCTGATCAAGACGATGACTGCTTTTGTCTTTTAACAACTCTTCAAGATCTGTATCATCAGGTGCCAACACCTGAAAATGGCCTCCACCTGCCTGGGCCAGTTCCGCCAAAAGCTCTTTATTGAGCGAGACCAGGATGGGTGAATCATCAGCATCTGTAAGAAAACCTTTTTCACCTGGAACAGGTGCCCCTTCCTCCGTGCCTATACCGAGCACTGAAACAGAAACTCCTTGCATACGAAGCTGACGGATGGACTCCATGGCCGAACCGACATCGGTGAATCCATCTGTGAGAAGTAATATTTCGCCCCCTTTGGCACCACCCTGCTCAAGCAAATTAGCGCTTAGCATAAGTGCACCCTTTACCGTATCGCCAGCGGCAGGCATAATCTCTACAGACAGAGCTGGAAGCATGGCTGTTATAGTTTTTGTATCATCGGTCAACGGGACAACCACGTGGGCGTCTCCACTAAAAACAACAAGCGCTGTGCGTCCTTCCCTACTTTTTGCCAATATGTCTCTCAGCTTAAAAATGGCCCTGCTCAATCGATCCGGCTTCAAGTCGGCCGCTGCCATTGAAGGAGAAAGATCTAAAACCAGAACTCTTGATTCCTGGACCCTGTATACAGCCTGGGGCTGACGCTCCCAAACTGGTCCAGCCAGACTGATAATTGTTAAAAACCAGCATAACGCCAGCAAAATAAGGGGAAACATTTTTTTACCAGTCTGTTCCAGACGACTGAGGAGAAGATGCTGCAATAAGCCTGGATCGCAATAACCATTCAAGGTAGAAGACTGTTCAATCCTGCGCCATAAAACAATGAGTGTGAAAACAGCAGGAACTAACGCCAAAAACCACCAGGGCCGAAGAAAATGAAAATCAGTGGGCAGAAGAGTCATGCAGTTTTCCTCCGTTGAGGCCGCACTGTGAAAAGTCCCCAAATAATGCTCAGCAAAAATGCAGCACCAAGGGGATAAAAATAAAGAGAGCTCACAGAACGTACAACTCTGCCATCACCTTCAACAGGCTCAAGAACATCCAGTTTTTCATAAATTTCTTCCAGGCCCTCTTTATTTTTCGCTCGAAAATAGACTCCTCCGGTTTTCTCCGCGATATATCGAAGAGTGTCCTCGTCAAGATCACGGGAAGGATTAACCGTTCTCTTACCAAAAAGCCCTTGTACCCTGAAAGCATCAGCTCCTACGCCTATCGTATAAATCCGAAGCCCTGTGCTGGCAGCCAAATCTGCGGCCTGGCGGGGTGGCACCTTGCCAGCAGTGTTTGCTCCATCGGTCAATAATATCAGCGCTGCTTTACCATCATTCCTTTCTCTGAGACGTTTAACAGCAAGACCAAGCGCATCACCAATGGCTGTATTTTTTCCAGCCATGCCAATTTCTGCCTCTTCCAAAAGCGTACGAACGGTTTGACGATCAAAGGTAAGTGGAGCCTGAATATAGGCATTGGTTCCAAACAAAATCAAACCAAGGCGATCTCCTGAACGGCGGAAAATAAAATCTCCTGCAACCTCCTTTACCACGTCAAGACGACTGACCTGATTTCCGCTTACGTCAAGATCAGGGACCTCCATGCTACCTGATATATCAACCGCCAGCATAAGAGCACGGCCACTTTCAGGTAGTTCAATGGGGGGGCCTAGCCATTGGGGCCTGACTCCAGCCAGTACAAGAAGTACCCAGACAAGGGAAGCAAGAAAAACTTTTTTGCGCTGTGCTGCCTGCACGTCCTGTCCAGAACGTATTCCTGTATTTAAAACAAATGGAGCATACACAGCGGCACCTTTAAAGCTCATTGCTCGCGGCAACACTCTTCGAACAAGAAAGGGCAGGGGCAAAAAAAGAAAAATCCATGGCCAGACAATATGGATCATGATTTCTCTCTCCAGCGCAACAAGTCTTCCTTTTTCCTGTTTGTTTTCAACCAGCTCCGGACCTGTTGCAACATAAGGGATCTATCAGTTTCTACCCCAGGGGCATAACTGGCAAAACCCAGTACCGCACCATTTCCTTCTCTGAAGAAAGCCTCATGTTTACCAGCATGCTGAGCTAAAAATTGTTGCCAGGCAGCCCCATTTAAGGCCGCAACCTGCTCTTTGGGAAAACAGACCAGCGCATATCGTTTCAATAATGCATTTATTTTTTGAACAAACTCTTCAGGCGCACACTCCATCTGCTCAATAAGCGTTAGTTCTGCAAGGGCAGCTCTTCTGGCTTTTGTCCTTTTATAGACCAGTGCAGCAATAAATATCATCATGATAATCAGCAAAAACACAAGCCACCATCCAGGAGCAGGCGGCCACCAGGAGACAGGAGGTGGCAGGTGCAAAGGACGCAGGCCCTCTAATGGATCAGCCCCAGTCATTGAGCACTCCTTGTAACCAGTGACCTGAAAGCCTGATGAAGTTGCTCATGAGCAGGAAGGGCGGTGGTTAATTCGATTAGGGTCATCTGACTGCGATGGCTTAGATCTTGTAATGATTCAAGCCTCCCGGTAAATGACGCTCTCCAGACGTCCTTCACTTCAGGTGAGCCACTTTCAATATCAAGTAATTGAGAAGGGGAACCAAAGCGAAAACGACCCTTTCCAGGGGCCTGGGTTTCAAAGGGGTCAAAAATATATCCTGCGTACAAATCACTATGACCAGCTAAGGTAACAAGTGACTTTTTACAGGCATCATCAATACCGGCAAAATCACTGAGAACAATACAGGTTGAACCAGGATGGCTAATATGACGGAGCCTTGCCAGGCCGTCTTGCAGCAAATACTGACCGATATCCTGGGGTTTGTCAGGCTGAGCTTCCACCAGCGTGTGCAAGAGGCGGAGAACTCCCTCTTTTCTCAATCTGGGAGGAATAATTGCACAGGACTTCCCATTGACAACCACTCCTCCGACCCTGTCACCTTTCAAGGAAGCTGTCCATGCCAGAAGTGCGGCCAAGCGCGAAGCAAGAACCGACTTAAACTGAAGCCTGGTACCAAAATACATGCCGGGATGCATATCTACGAGGATAAATACTGGACGTTCGCGCTCTTCTCTATAGAGTTTGGTATGAGGCTTTCCTCTTCGAGCGGTTACCCGCCAATCGATGGAACGAATATCGTCCCCTGCCTGATAGGCTCGCACTTCATCAAACTCCAGGCCCCGCCCATGATGCTTAGAAAGATGAGGACCTGTACGACTGGCCATTGGTTTAGTTTTACCGCGGATTTCAATATTTCTGGCGCGAGCCTGTAAACGGACAAGTTCCTGCAGGCTGACCGTAACGCCAGGGACAGATTTAATCATGGTGATGGTACAAGCCTTAACAGTTCCCGTATACAATCATTAGTATTCACGCCTTCGGCCTCAGCCTCATAATTAAGCAGCAGACGATGACGTAAGGCATCTGGAGCAATATTCTGAACATCTTCCGGTGTGACAAAATCCCTACCATTTAGCCAGGCTAATGCCCTTGCTCCTCGTTCTATAGCAATGGCACCTCTTGGACTGGCTCCCCATCGAATCCAATGGGCGAGATTTTGTGAATAATTTCCTGGGTTCCTTGTTGCCTCTACCAGTTCAATTATGAATTGTTCGACCGAAGGAGCCATATGGAGAAGCATTATTTCTCGACGGGCTGAAAAAACCGTATCCTGACTCACTCGAGGGGAAGCGGGAATCACATCGGGATCACCAAGGGCCTCTTTCCTGACAAGATGTAATATTTTCTGGCTGGCCTCTTTAGAAGGATAATCCACTTCAACATGGAACAAAAATCGATCAAGCTGCGCTTCGGGAAGCGGGTACGTTCCTTCTTGCTCAATGGGATTCTGCGTAGCCATGACCATGAAAAGAGGCGGTAAGTCATAACTATTGGCCCCGATAGTCACCTGCCCTTCACCCATTGCTTCCAGGAGTGCAGACTGTACTTTTGCCGGCGCCCTGTTAATTTCATCAGCGAGAAGTAAATTATGAAAAACAGGACCGCGCTGAAACTTAAAATCGCCGGTTTCTGGTCGATAGACGTCGCTTCCGGTAAGGTCGGCCGGGAGAAGATCAGGCGTAAACTGAATCCTGTGAAAATCAGCTTCCATCCCGGCACCAAGGGTTTTAACCGCTCTTGTTTTAGCAAGTCCAGGTGCGCCTTCGACCAAGATGTGACCATCAGCAAGCAAGGCAACAAGGAGCCTTTGCACGAGATGTTCCTGGCCGATAACGAGTTGTTCAACATACTGTTTGAGTTGATTCAATGCTTCTTTGTGGGGCATTAGTTTGTGTCTTCCTCTGCTTCAACAGCTTCTGTTTTTTTATCTTTTTCCTTTTTCCGAACCAAACTATCACGGGAGAGTTCTTTTATATGCTCTATCTGCCAACCGATAGTTTCAAAATAATGGGGCATGTCAGATACTTTGACAATGTAGTTTTCCTGCTCTGTTGGTTTTGAGAAAAAATAGTCTCGCATTTCGCCATTTTGCAAGTGAAGAGACAGGGTAACATCTGGCATATTCTGGTTATATTCGGCTTTCAGCTCAGGACCCAAAACTGTTTCAACCCGGAGCTCTGCTATTTGTTTGACCAAACGTTCCAGCTCCTCCTGGACACCTTCCTCATCTTCCCCCAACCCATCCAGCACAAAGGATTCCTCCTGACGCTTTATTGTCATCCCTGCAAAGCTAAGTGACTGGATATCCGTCTGGTCCAGCTGCAGTACATCCTTATCAATCCAGTCATCTGGGCGAATCGAAGCTTCAAAGGTTGAAAATGGTACAATAACCACCTCATCACTTTGACCAGGCCTGGCATGAACAGTCTTAAAACCTGGAGAGCTGCCAAAGTAGATGCGGGCCAGTTCTTTACCGCTACCAGACAGAATGATGCGCTGTTCAAAATCATCGACTCCTACCTTGAACCTTTTAGCTGCCCCTTTGCTCGTTGCAACTGGCCAGCCCTTCTTCAAACCGGAAAGGGTACTTAATAACCGGTCAACTTCAGTTTTCTGGGCAGAAAAATCATGGTGAGCTGGAAGCTTCCAGCCCCCTTCCTCTTTCTTGAGCAGAACTTCCTGCTTGTCTTTATCTGTTATAACTATCTGGTCCACCAGGTCAGCACTAAAGGTGACCAGGAATTTTTCTGAATGAAAGGTGTCATACTCTTTTTTGTTTTGAAATAAAAATATTCCCAAGCCAAGCTGAAGAACAACAAGGACGCACAGGATGGTAATGAATCGCTTCATCTCTTATGCCCTCCCTTCAGTTAAAATTTTCTGGTATCTTCGTTGCGATTTTCTCGCCATAATTCGACGCAGAAACCAAACAAGAGCAAGGCCAAACAAGACCAGTCCATAATTGAGATACTCATAAACAACCTGAGTACTGGTCGAGAGCGGCAACAGGGTTCGGGCAAAATGACCACGTCCACGAATAGACAGCAAACCACGATCTTCAAGGGACCAGTCTATAGAGTTTTCAATGAGTGTAACAGGTCCCTCATATCGTGTCCGCATAGCACCGGATGCCAACTGCATGGCAATGTCTGTTAAAAACATATTTGAGCTAAAGACTATCAACCTTGCTGATTCCGGCGATTTATCTATGATGCGGGTAATAATCGCCTCTTTGTTGCCTTTCCCATCAGCTTCAGATGACAAATCTTTGTCTTCAGTTTCGTTTTCATTTTCCGGAGCCACCATCAGGGGAGATATTTTACCTTTAAAATAGGATTCAAATTCTCCTTCAAGTACGACACCAAGAAGTTGTCTCTGTTTTTCATCTCCCTCGGGAAAGCCTACATCGCCATATTTTTCAAAATTGGGCTGCAGTTCCAGTGA
>CAMYOP010000184.1 GCA_947260045.1 uncultured Desulfobulbaceae bacterium | reverse complement strand
AGACCCACCTGACCGATACCATTGTCAATGATGCACTCTTCCGCGTTGGTTGTTGACCATTGTAATGTGGTGCTCTCACCCAATTCAATGGCCTGGAATGTCATGCTTCGTTGTGAATGCGATTTCATGGCTGTTAGGTAAAATACAGCGCAAGATGAAAGACTATGAAAAACCTCACACAATCAATACTGATATAGCACCCAGCTATATCCAGGCTATCAAAGAATTAAAAAAGGAAGGTCTTTTAAGTGATCATGTGATCCATAGAAATAATATATAAATCAACAGTATAACTGAGACGAATCATGGCAAGCTGAAACGGTTAATTAAACCTACTTTGGGCTTTATTTCCATGATGACAGCCTTTGCTGCCATTAAAGGGAAGTCATACGAATGTTTTGAAAAGGTCAATTCGATATATGGAAAAGCTATCAGAGATAGACAGGAGAGATCCGTCTAATTGAAAGACAATTTGAAATATATTTAATCCCGTAATTACAAAGAAAAAGGGGCCAGAATTATTTTTTGACTAAGTATTACGAACATTGTACCTTTTTATCATGCCTCGGCAAGCACGATAAATTCTTCCAGATTGTCCGCACCGTATTATTCAGCGTGGTCACGATAAACAAACAATATTTGCCAGTGAAGACGACTATTTCTATTACCTTGCAAACCTTCAGGAATTGAAAACTGAACTGTAAAGTCTTTTTTTACAGAGTGTTGTTTCCAAGGGTTTTTAGTTTTTTGGGATATTCATTAAAACCTGGCAATTGGGATTTTTTGTTGACAGATGGCAAGGTGGCCAGGAACCTGGGTTTACTGTTGAGGGCATCGAGTGTAATTAATGGGGCATGAGAGGTTTTGAGGAAAGCCAGGAGTTGGCGGGGAACTCCTGGCTTTTTGCGTAAAAAATGCGTGTTTACTTAGTTTTTTCTATTTTTTTTGCCTCGCGCAGGAAGTAGTCAAGAAAAACAGAGGCAACAGGAGAGAGTTCTCTGTTTTTTCTTTTGACCAGAAAGAAGGGACGTTCCATGGTTACACCTTTTATGTCGACAGATACAAGTGATCCGTTTGCAAGGTGGTCGGTAATTGCTTTTTTTGAGACAATGTTGACGCCTAAACCTGCTTTTACAGATTCTATAACAGCAGCGGTAGAACCAATTTCTGCAACCTCTTGTAGCTCTGCTGGTTTGATACCATTTTCTGAAAGAATTTGATCTGTTGCCTTGCGGGTACCAGAGTCCATCTCTCGGAGTATAAAAGGCTCTTTTAACAGCTCTTCCTTACTGATAGATTTTTTTTTGGCAAAAGCATGATCTGGGTGGACAATGAGTGTCAGCTGGTCGGAGAAAACCTCTTGCCAGTCAAGACTGTTTTCGTTCCAGCGGGCTCCAACAACACCGATTTCAAGTTCTCCCTTTAGGACTTCTTTGGCAATTCTGCGGGAACTGGCAATTCGAAGGGTGGCTTTAATGGGGGGATGTTTTTTTCTAAAATTACCAATGATATAGGGTAGGATAAATGTTCCGGGAATGGTCCCGCAACCAATCATAATGCGACCGATCAAGTTACCGCTGTACTGCTCAACTGCCTGAAGGGCGTCATGCTGGAGTCGGAGCATTTTTCTGGCGTAGGTGTAGAGCAGGCGGCCAACAGGAGTGGGCTCTACGACTCTGCCCAAACGATCAACGAGCTTTTGGCCAAGCTCTTCTTCCAGGTTTCGTATGTGTTCACTTACAGTCGGCTGTGATAGGAAAACAGCCTCTGCGGTTCTCGTAAAGCTTTTGAGTTCAACAAGTTTACAAAACACTTCAAGTTTTCTAATTTCCATAGAGATTCCGGTTTTTCAAAAATTTGATAAAGAGAATATTGCAACACTGCCTGAAGAATATCTCAAATAGATCCGGTAATCAAAAAATCATCCTTAATTTTGATTATTTTTATAAAGACGAATAGTTTTTGTTACCACTTGGATTTCTATTAATTCTTTTGGTAAGGCAATAGTCAATGACGATATAAAACATAAGCATTTTCTATGCCAGCAGGCGCAGTGAATAATAGATCCTTTTATTTCAAATGTTTGGCGTGCTAGGTGGTAGTGAGAGCTATTTTTGAACGTGAGTTATTTCCAGTAAAGCGAAGTTATGAATCCTTTTTTCCGGAAAACAGTATGTTTTTCCGTTACGTAGTATTGGTGTCAGGCTGGGTTATATTTGAGGCGTTTTTTTTCATTGTGCCATAAAAGGTTTCCCAGGCCAGAGTGTCTGGTTGATTTATTTTCTATGGCAGCCAGCAGGGTGTTTGGTTCAGCAATAAGAGTCAGTTGTTTTTTTGCCCTTGTGACAGCAGTATAGATGAGTTCGCGGTTGAGGACACGGATGCTTTCCTGGGGGAGGAAGAAAAAAACCTGATCAAATTCAGATCCTTGTGATTTGTGGACGGTTATGGCATAGGCTGTCGCATGTTGAGGTAGTCTGGCAGGAGAAACAGAGTACAGTGTTTTGTCCGGCAGTAAAAACCAGGCGAGCAGGGTATTGTTTTTATCAGGCCAGATAACGCCCATGTCACCGTTATAGAGCTGCAACCCATAATGATTTTGCTGGATCATGAGCGCTTGTCCCTGGTAGTAGCTCAAGTCTTTTGGAATAAGGCCACGTTTTTTAAGGATGTTCTCAATATCTCTATTTAACCCGGCAACTCCAGTTGCTCCATCACGCAGGGCACAGAGTATGCGAAACCTGCTATAAAAAAGTAATGCACTTTCACAATCTTTGGCTTGTAAACACTTCTCCACCAGAGGAATAATTTTTTCTTCAAGAAAGTTGGGAATCTGCGTCTTGGAGTAATCAAAGAAGAGTAAATCATCGAATTGCTTTTGGAGAAGAGCCGATGTTTTTTCTTTATTCCCATGGTTCGTTGCTCGTGCAAATTTGCCTATGCCACTTTCTTCATGGAAGCGATAGCTGTCTCGCAGGTGGATCACTGCATCGGAAAAAGGGGTGGCTTGGGCAGAAGGGATAATTCTTGTGTCGGTTAATTGTTCCAGCTGTTGAACCAGACTTGTTGACCACTGGGTATTGTGATCATTGCTGCCACATAAATCAGCAAAAAAGTTGCCAGCCTCCACAGAGGCAAGCTGGTTACGGTCGCCAAGGATGATAAGTCCTGCATGTTTTGGTAATGCTTCCAGGAGAAAATACATAAGAGAGATGTCAACCATGGAGGCCTCATCCAGAACCAGGAGGTCAAGATGGAGAGGGTTGTCTTTATTATACTGAAATCCTCTGTCAGGGTGATAGGCCAGGAGTCTGTGTAAGGTTTGTCCGTTTTCCGGGATGAAACTGGCAAACTCTCCATCAATCGATGTTTTTGCCTGGCCAATTGATTCCTGCAGCCTGTTGGCGGCTTTCCCTGTTGGCGCAGAGAGGCCGATTCTTAAGCTGTTGTTATTGTATGTTTGCAGGAGTGCAAGAATGCGGGCAACGGTATACGTTTTGCCTGTACCAGGTCCACCTGAGATAATTAACAGGTTTTTCAGAAGTCCCATGGCTGCTGCGATTTTTTGCCAGTCGAGCTTTTTCTTCCCTGGAAAAAGCTTTTCCAGAACAGGTCTGACTTTTCCATGGTCCACCTGATTCTGTTCCTGTGATTGCATGATCAATCGACGACTGACACTTTTTTGAAACAGGTAATATTTACCCAGGTACAGCTTATCATGTTCATCAAGTATGAGCGGCTTTTTTTCTTCCGGAGTTCCAACAACGTCCCAGCTTTGCAGTTGCAGGCGCATAGTGTTGAGACTTGGTAGTCTGTATTGTGTTTCGTTTGATAGTATCGTGCCTGCTATTGTAACTAGTGGCAGACAGGTATGCCCTTCTCCTGTTGCCTGACTGGCAAGAGCAGCTATGAGGAGAAGGTCGGCAGAGTAGTTTTTACTTATTCTTTTGAGAAAAAGGGCTGCCTGCCTGTCTACTTGGCGAATTTGTAAATGCTGTACAGCGAGTGAGAGAATATCTTGCATTAGATTTTCTCTAGAAAGCAGCTGTTAAGTTCTTCGATAAACGTACTCTCAGGCAGTGTTGAAAATACTCCTGTTTGCGGCCCTTTCTGGCAGAGCATGCCACGCAGGAACAGGTAGTAGACTCCACCAAAATGGCTGTTGTAGTCATAGTCTTCTAGTCTGGATTGCAAAAATCTATGCAGGGCAACAGTGTAGATGAGATATTGTAAATCATAATGGTGATCGCACATTGCATCCTGCAGGTGGATTTTGCCATAGTGTTCAAGCTGAGGTCCAAGGTAATTTGATTTATAGTCTGCTATAAAATATTTTCCTTTTACTCGAAACACAAGATCAATAAATCCTTTCATGAGGCCGTTAAGGCCTTGCAGGTTTTCATCAAGGGGGGCAACGTCAGCTGAGTTTAAGACGCGGTTCAGCTTGTCCAAATGTACATCTTGTAAACTGAAGTAAAAGCCAAGCTCATCTATGCGGTTCTTCCGGGTAATGTTACGCAGTCTAAGCTCACCTGATTCATTGAGCGGTGTATGTACTATTTCTTCGATCCATTGACAGACAGGTTGAGTCCAGGTCAGATCAAAGCCGGATCGGCTCAGGTGTTTGGCAACGATTTCCTGAGTATGATCAGGCGTACATTGCTGGAAATCAATTTCTTCAAACATCAAATGAAGACAGCTTCCTGCGGCAGGACCTTTGGGAAAACTGAACCTGTCGTTACTTGTCTCAGGAGGTAGCTGGGCAGGGCTTTCCTGGGAGCTTGTTTCCTGGTGGCTTCCATGGGAGCGGCTTATCTGGGAATAGCTGGTAACCTGCCAGTTGGTATTGATGGTTCCTTGAAATTTTTTAACACTTAGCTGTGGTAATTCTGTTTGTCCTACCCTGGAGTGCTGGCAGGCCTTATCAGGGCGGGCTGCAATGGAAAGAAGTTTCTGCTGACCATTAAGGACCTTGCCTAAAAGATCCTGGAGAGAGGATTTTTCACCTGCCTCAATATGTTGACCTGCGAAATGTTGCTGGAAGAGATAGGAAAGAGCTGAATTTTCCATATTTGATACGGGGCCCCAGGTAAAATAGCAACAATATCTGGCCCTGGTGAAGGCGACATATAAAAAGCGTAAATTTTCTGCGAGACGTTCTTTTTGGGCCAGATCCTGATGTTTTTTCAACTTGGAACCAAAATCAATAAAGAACTCCAGGCTGTCGGGGTCATGAAAGCTGATTATCTCACTGTTTCCAGACCAGCTGCTCCATAAAAATGGCAGGAATACCACAGGGTATTCAAGGCCTTTGGCTTTATGAACGGTAACGATTTTGACCAGGTTTTCATCGCTTTCAAGGCGAAGTTGATGGCTGCTTGCTGAAGAGTCACCTTCTTCTATTTTTTGATTGAGCCAGCGCAGAGATTTTTCGATTCCAGACTCATGGCTTGAGGCTTCCTGGATCAGTTCTGCCAGGTGGACCATGTTGGTTATTTTTCTTTCACCATCAGCTTGGTTGACGAGTCTTGAGACAATGTTCTGCTGAGCCAGCAGCGTTTGAAACATGGTCATGAAACCAGAAAATAACCAGATTTTACGGTAATTCTGCAATGATAAAATGTACTTTTCCCAACTCTTTACATCAGAAAAAAGGGTATGGAGGCTTGTGCCGTTTTTTCCGAAAAAATCACTGACAAGAACCTTTGCCACCAGGCGCTCATCTCTGGGGTTGATCAAAGCTGCAATGAGGTCGACAAATTGTTCTGCTTCATGGCTGGTAAAGACAGAACTCTGCGTATAAAAAACACTTGAAATGTTCTTTGTCGCCTATGGTATTTTTTTCTGTAAGAAGGGATGTGATTTTTTGGGCAGAAAAAGAGGCAGCAGCTATCTCTGCTTTGGCTTTTGCTATGGGCTTTCCTGGTTTGGTCGCCAGGCCTTCAGGGTCAAGCCAAAGAAGATTGAGGGGGCATGGGGGGGAACCATTTATCAAAAGCGAAGTTACATCGGCTATACCCGCAGCCTGTACAGGCGCAAAGTGAATATCGTCATCATAGAGAAATGGAGCCTGGGTGTCAAAGAGCGTGTTCACCGCATCGACCATTTTGATGGTCGCCCGGTAGTTAGTGTCCATGGTGAAACAGCAGTTTGGGGCTGTGTTTCGTTTTGCTTTAATGTAGGTAAATATATCTCCGCCCCGAAAGGAATAAATAGCCTGTTTGGGATCTCCGATCATAAAGAGCCCACCATGATGAGCGTCTTTATAAATAGTGCTGAAGATTTTGTACTGAAGAGGATCGGTATCCTGAAATTCATCGACACATGCCAGTGGGTAGCGTTTTGAAAGTATAGCCCTCAGTTGCAGGCCATCAGGGCCGTTAAGGCCTCTTTCCATCTGGATGAGCAGGTCATTAAAATAGAGGGCGGATTGTTCTTGTTTGCGCTTCTCAAGCTCTTGTTGGGCAAAGTGTAAGGCTTCATACTGGAGGTAAAAGGCATAGTTTGCCAGAAAGTTTTGATGCTGGCTGAAAAATTGATCAAAGAGTTCAAAAAAAGAATGTTGCGGCAAGGAGCCATTTTTTAGGAGTTTTTTCTCCATCACCGAGCAAGCAAGATATGAAAGACCACTGGGCAGGGACCACTCCATCTCATCTGCTGCAGCAAGCAGGTCCATTGCTGCAAAGGTGGCTGTGACTCTATCTGGATGATAGCCATCTTTTTTGTTTTTGCTCAGGGCTTTGTCATTTTGGAAAATCTGTTCAATTTCTGTTCTGACTTCGGGCCATTTTGCTTGTACAGCTTGAAAAAGGCTTGTACACGTTTTAAGTGTAGATTCGAGTTCCTGAGCCGAAATTTCGGGGATGCATTTTGCTTCAGGTCTTGCCAGGGGGACTTGGAGCGTTTGCAGGAGCACTTCAGGGCTGCCCCATTTGGAGCGAAGCCAACGAGACTCAGCAAGTGATACGCTATAAAAACGCTGACGCCAGAAATCTTGTATTATCTGGATCAGTAATTCCTGTTCACTTTCAAGAAATTCGAGCTCAAAGCAAGAGCCGCTTTCAAAAGCATGTTCCTGTAACGTACGCTGGCAAAAGCCATGGATGGTGTAAATTGCGGCTTCATCCATCCGGGTGAGGGCGTCGTTTAAGACGGCAGCAGTTTTTTGTGATTCTGCTTTAAAATTGTTCAGTACCTGGCTCAATAATGTATTAGTACTTGGATGCCCATCTAGAATATCAATGGACTCCCGTAATGTTTTGCGAACACGGGCACGGAGTTCCTCTGTTGCAGCGTTGGTAAAAGTAACAACCAGGATTTGGTCAACGCCAAGATTTTTTTCTAGGAGTATACGTAGAAAGAGGATGGTGATGGTATAGGTTTTACCCGTGCCGGCACTGGCTTCTATGAGCTGAATTCCCTTCAGGGGAATTGTCAGGGGATTAAGCACTTTCATCATTGGACTCAAGGTGATCAACTAGTGGTGAAAAAATATCGGTCAGTGCTTCAAATTGCTGATCAAGTGGGTCAAGGTTCCTCAGGGCAATTCTGTAAGCATTATCCTCTCCTTCTCCCCGATATTTATAGCCGCTGTACCAAACTTTTTCTGCTGCAGATTGTTTTTTGCCTTCCTTGGCTACAGCCCAGGCATAACTGGTCCTTGGGTAAAAATGCAGGGGTTCTGACAGTCCTTGATAATAGAAGAAGAGTAATTTGTTTAGTTCTGCCAGTGGTTCTGCAACGGGCAGAAGGCGGGCTGTACGATCGAGGGCGATATGAATGGACTCGCTTTGCACTCCGTGAGGAGCGTGGTGGTTTAAAACAAGGTGATGAATCCAAAGGCGTAAGAGATCTTTGGCCTGCACTTTTGCAGGTCTTGCTATAAGGCGGCCTGCCTCATAAAGCTCAGTGAGCCAGCCTCTCAGTTGAAATTTTCCTGTATTAATTTGGAATTCTACAGGTTCAACTGTATCTCTATTGAAGGCTTGTGCTCTGCTGGCAAGCGACTGTATCCGGTCTTCAAGTTCCTCGTATTCCAGTCTGCCAAATTGTTTGGAAGGAAGAATCCCTGATGCCAGCAAAAACTCTTTTTTATGATTTCTGATGTCCATGGAATCATATACCTGGAGGATTTCCTCCTCGAGCAGGTATTGTTCCTTTCTACCTAGAAGAAAGGCTTCGTTGTCGGCAATGCTATCATCATTTTTAAAGAGCTGTATGCGTAAGCGCTCCTGGATAAAGAATTGAACCGGATGGGACCAGAAGCGTACCAGGGTTGTGATGTCTGGTTGGAGCCATTTTTCATCTGCTGGCGGCAGCGTTTTGGGTAGAAATGATGTTTCTGTTTTTTCAAGCGGGCTGGGAAGCCACTGGCCAGCATAACTTTGCAGGGGAGAAACAGAATCAAAATAATGCTTGGAAAAAGGTTGCAGGAGATGCTTGATACCAGTGTGGATGGTGTTTGACTCGGGAGTTGGGGTACAGGCGCGAGTTATATAATTGCGAAGCTCGTCAACGACCACCGAAGGCGGTCGTGGGCTGTTATCCTGTTGATTTCTCCCCTCCCAGGACACATAAAAAATATCACGGGCAGACAGGAGTGCTTCCAGGAAAAGGTAGCGGTCGTCATTGCGACGGTTTCGGTCTCCAACTTGAGGATTGCGTGCTATAAGATCAAAAGATGGTGGGTGTTGACTCCGAGGGAAGGCCGTATCATTCATGCCAAGGATGCAGATAACTCGAAACGGAATGGAGCGCATGGGAACCATATTGCAAAAGGTTAACTTGCCGTTTAGAAAAGTTTGGCCACTTTTTGATCTATTTAAAACCGTCCCTATATGCTGTTGAACAACTGACCAGTCAAGAGTGTCAGCAAGAGAGGCTTCCAGGCATTGCTGAGCGAAATCGCTTATGGTCTCGTGCAGCATGGTAAAAGCATTTTGGTTATCTTCCTCTGTGCCAGGGTCAAAAAAATCAATCAATATTTGTTTCAGTATTGTGGACCATTTATCAGCTGATCGAGCTTGTTGCAAATGGCTATGCCAGGAAGAGAATCGTTCAATCAGATGGGCAAGACTGCCCAGAGCAGGAGTCTCAGCTTCACTTATTGCAGGCAGTGAGGCAATGTCAGCATACACCTTGTCACCTGGTCCTGTAAAATAGCCCAGAAAAAGACGGTTAAGGCCAAATGTCCAGGTATTTTGAG
>CAMYOP010000183.1:2546-13755 GCA_947260045.1 uncultured Desulfobulbaceae bacterium | reverse complement strand
TGGTGACTCCAGCCAGAGTCAGTGCCC
Source organism: uncultured Desulfobulbaceae bacterium (assembly GCA_947260045.1). Taxonomy (GTDB): domain Bacteria; phylum Desulfobacterota; class Desulfobulbia; order Desulfobulbales; family Desulfobulbaceae; genus CAMYOP01. The sequence continues at coordinate 13,728 of CAMYOP010000183.1, read as the reverse complement.
TTGCCATGACATTTGCCCAGGTGGAAATATCGGCCGCAGTATAGCCTACAACAGTTGGCTTACCAGTGGTACCAGAAGAGGCATGGACTCTGACAATTTCTTCCATGTCAACGGTGAACAAACCAAAAGGATAATTATCGCGGAGATCATCCTTAGTCGTAAAAGGTAATTTTCGTAAATCTGAAAGGCTTTGGATATCACCAGGCTTCACGCCAGCCTCATCCATTTTTGCTCTATAGGGAGCAACTTTTTCATACACTCTGTGCACGAGAGTTTGCAACCTTTTCAGCTGAATAGCCTCCAATCCAGGACGAGGCAGACTCACTATCTCTTCATCAACCCAATGCATTCTATTCTCCACTTACTTCCCAATTCTTACTTGGCTTGCGCGGCTTCATGTCCGGCAAGAAATGCCTTTTTGTTAATATCACGAAACTGCTCTTTAACTTTAGTTTCAATGACATGTAAAAAAACCTCTGTATCAAGATCAACAAAACAAGACATTGCTCCGACCATGGCAACATTGGCTGTACGTAAATTTCCAACTTGTTTGGCAAGATCGAAGGCGTCAATCCCAATGACTTTTATTCCCCGATTTTCAAATTCTGCCATGAGATTATCAGGATATGCCACTTTTCCTGTTGCAACGGCGGGAGGAAGAATCCTCTGGGTATTAACAACTACCACTGAATCTTGATTGAGAAAGGGCAGGTAACGCGCTGCTTCCATCATTTCAAATGCCACCTGAATATCAGCTGTACCAGGCTCAATCAGCGGAGAATATACCCGTGGTCCATAACGAAGATGGGCAACTACAGATCCCCCCCGCTGGGCCATACCATGAACTTCACTTTTCTTCGCATCATAGCCCGAATTAAGTAAAGCATAGGCTGTAATTTCACTTGCAAGGAGAATTCCCTGCCCACCAACTCCTGAAAAAAGGATGTTCCCTGAAGGTTTCATTAGTTTTCCTCCTTCAAGGTAATTGCTTCGAATTTACAAACCGCCGCACATTGACCACAGCCAACACACTGTGCTTCATTTATCATTGCATGTCCTTTCTGCTTTTCTTTATAACCCCTGGCAAGAGCTTCTTCAGGCGTGAGAGGATTCCAGCTGATAGCAGGACATCCCAGACGAATACAGGCCTGACAGCCAGTGCAATTCTCTAGATCTGTAAAATATACTGGCTTTTGTCTGCGGATTTCTTCCGGCAGCAGAACGCATGGTGCGCGACTGATGATAACAGACACCTCGTCCCGTGCGACCTCATCCTTCAACACTTTCCTGGTAGCGTCTATATCATGGGGATTGACAACTGTGATGTGCTTCACCCCGATGGCCGTACAGAGTTTTTCAAAATTCAAGGAATGTGCCGCCTCACCCTTTATAGTGCTTCCAGAGGCTGGATTTGGCTGGTGACCAGTCATTGCGGTGGTTCGATTATCCACAATGATAATTGTGGTGTAATTCTCATTATAAACCGAATTGACAAGTCCAGTTATACCTGAATGCATAAAGGTTGAGTCGCCCAGGATACCAACTATTTTGCCCTTGCCTTTTTCCCCCAGGGCTTTTGACATGCCATGGGCCACAGTTACGGATGCTCCCATGCATACGCAGGAATCCATAGCTGAAAGAGGTGGCAGAAAACCGAGGGTATAACAACCTATGTCACCAGAGACAAAAACATCTTTCATCCTGGAGAGGCCATAAAAAATCCCCCGATGAGGACAACCCGCGCACATGTTAGGTGGACGCATCGGCAAATCAATGGGTTCATAGACCTTGCCAATTGACTGAGGCTCGATGGATTTTTTGACTATAAATGAGTTCAGCTCACCCTGGGATGGAATCAATTCTTTACCAGTGCAGGCAATTCCCATGGCTTTTATATGATTTTCCAAAAATGGATCCAGCTCCTCAACTACAAAAAGCTCATCAACGCTGGCTGCAAATTCTTTAATCTTCTTTTCAGGCAGTGGCCATACCATACCAAGCTTTAAAATTGAGGCATCTGGAAATGCTTCTTTCACATAGTTATAAGATACACCAGCAGTGATAAAACCCCTTTTGGCAGAGCCCTGTTCGATTCTGTTTTCAACCAAGGTTTCAGCTTTTTGTTTCAGTGCTGCCATCCGCTTTTCTATCTCAGCCCTTCGGACCCTTGCGTTTCCAGGCAACATGACAAACTTAGCAGGCATTTTTTCAATACTTGCCTCTTGCCTTTCTCTTGCCTCAGCAGTATCTACCACACCTTTAACGTGGGCAACACGGGTGGTTATGCGAAATAAAACAGGAGTGTCATTCTCCTCGCTCAACTCAAATGCCAGAGCCAGCATCTCTTTAGCCTCAGAAGGATCAGAGGGCTCAATCATTGGCATCTTGGCCGCAAAGGCATAATTACGATTGTCCTGCTCATTTTGAGAAGAGTGCATCTCAGGATCATCAGCAGTCAGAATAACAAGTCCACCGCGTATTCCCGTATAGGCAGCAGTAAAAAGAGGATCTGCTGCTACATTCATCCCGACATGTTTCATGGTCGCAAAAGCTCTAACCCCGGCAAAGGATGCACCAATAGCAACCTCCAGCCCTACTTTTTCATTAGGTGCCCATTCGGTATAAACACCTTCATAGGAAGAGAGGTATTCCATAATCTCTGTAGAAGGCGTACCAGGATACCCTGAAGCTACAGAGACACCAGCTTCCCAGGCACCGCGTGCAATAGCCTCATTACCAGAAAGCCATAACTTATCTTTACCGTCAAATGTCATATTCTACCTTGTATCTATCTTGAGTCAGACATCCATCTGTCTTCAGATGGCTCCATTTCATTGCGCCGTAAACCTTTTACCGACGCATCCTTTCTATAAGCTTTGTAACAATACTGTTTAAGTTGATACTCCAAAGAGATAGCCCTAGGCAAGATTTTTTTCTCTTGATTTCACCACAAAAGCCAAGACCAACATGCCCAGTTTGCATACATTTCATAATTTACATTTTATATTCATTACCAGCATTGTTCTTACCTGAAAAGCTCAGCACATTGGGTATTTTTTTTACAGGTAAAACATATTGAACTTACAGGACATTCAATTTTACTCTCTGGTTTCGTTTGAAACTGACCTAATTTCAACATATAATTTCTATAACGGTTGTCTCACGGGGTGTAGCGCAACAATCAATTGCAGCCCAAAGGAAAGAGACGCTTGAATGCTATTTTCAGGTAGACAATGTGATGATTTATTGCCTTGATAATGCAGGTTCACATATCCCTTTTTTTCCAATAATGCTTTCCATCTCCTTAGCTTTATCTGTAAGCATCAGTCAAACAATAAGTCCACAAGCAAATAATCCGCCCCTCATCTTTAACCATTCACATTAAGGGACAAAACCATGCGCTGGTACGACAAAGACAAACTTCTTGGCAAAAACATTGATCGAATCAAAAACATGAATGAAGAACGCAGGGGACAAGTTGTCGGTGGAATTATGCGCATCATCAGAGAGGCAGAGCCAACTCTTCTCGACGACCATGTTATGGAGTTCCCTCTCGCAATTGAGCGCAGGCGCTGGTATGACGCAGACCCTGAAATCTGGTTGATTATAAATGGTCTAAGGTATGCCTCTAAAGAGTTGCTGGAAAAGGTTGCCTCCTATATGGAAGAAAAACACAATGCCGTCGCTGTAAGCTGATCCCCAAAAAGCCCAGTCTCTCTGCTTCTGTACCCATTTGTAAAGATGTGGGTCAGAAGCAGAATTTTCCCTTCCCTGTAAAAATCTATCAAAAAGAAGTAATACGCAGCAATCTCTTGTTTTTAATTCAGCAAGTTATCATGTATAATTAATTTGAACCCTTTCTCAAAACATTATCGAAGATTCACTACCATGAGAAATCTTGTCTAGAAAACAAGACGTAGCTTTTTCTTTTAATCCTTATCCTGTGCAAGCGATCATACGCTCACAAAAAATTCAAAAAGGAGAAAAAGTGCTTTCAAATACAGATATTCAAGAAATACTTCAGGCCCTCGACCTTGACCAGATGAATGCTGGCTCCTCCGATGGTACAGACTGGATAGGCCATGGAAAAAGACTCTCTGTTACCTCACCTGTAAACGATACTGTTATTGCGGAAGTAATCCTGGCTGGCAAACAGGACTACGAACAAGTTGTAAATGCCGCCGAACAAGCCTTTTACTCATGGCGATCCACTCCAAGCCCAAAACGAGGAGAAATCATTCGCCAGCTTGGGCAGGAGCTTCGCCTGAGTAAAAATAAACTGGCAAGGCTGATTACCCTGGAGATGGGAAAATCCATCCAGGAAAGTCTCGGTGAAGTGCAGGAAATGATAGACATCTGTGACTTTGCCTGTGGCCTATCCCGTCAGCTGTATGGAGTCCAGACCCATAGTGAACGTCCTTATCACCGTATGTTTGAACAATGGCATCCACTTGGTATTGTGGGAGTTATCACTGCTTTTAACTTCCCAACAGCTGTCTGGGCATGGAATCTCACCATCGCCCTTATCTGTGGAAATGTAGTTGTCTGGAAGCCAGCAAGCAAAACGCCCCTCACTGCCATTGTCTGCCAGAATATTTTTGGACGTGTCCTGAAAAAAAATGAACTTAATCCAGCCATTTCCACTCTGGTAACGGGAAGCGGCTCAGAAATTGGCGAGCTCTTAAATAATGATCCACGCATTAACCTGGTCAGCTACACAGGCTCTACCGAGACAGGGAAACATATTGCCAAGACTGTTGCGAGTCGACTGGGAAAAACAATTTTAGAACTTGGCGGAAATAACGGAGTTATCGTTACTCCGAAGGCAAACCTGGATTTAGCCGCTGAAAACATTTTTTTCGGGGCTATTGGTACTGCTGGTCAACGTTGCACCACCACCCGTCGTATTATAATCGAACAAGGTCTTTCCCAAGCCATGCTAGACAAACTCCTTACCTATTACCAAAACCTCCGCATAGGCAATCCTTTTGACGACAACAACCTCATGGGACCTGTTGTCTCAGGGCAAACTGTAGAAATCATGATGCAGGCGCTGTCAAGCATTGAAGAGCAAGGGGGACACATATTATACGGAGGCAAACAACTCAGCGGAGATGACTACCCTGGATCTTGTTACGTTACGCCTGCAATTGTCAAAGCTCCTGTTCATCTTCCCCTTATACAAAAAGAAACCTTTGTACCCATACTGTATGTACTCGAATACCAAGACTCACTACAGGAAGCGATAAACATCCATAATAATGTTCCCCAAGGCCTAAGCTCTGCAATATTTACAAACGATCTCCTTGAGGCCGAAACCTTTCTTTCTGCCTTAGGTTCTGATTGTGGCATTGCAAATGTCAACCTGGGAACAAGTGGTGCAGAAATTGGCCTTGCCTTTGGAGGTGAAAAAGAAACAGGCGGGGGCAGAGAGTCTGGTTCAGATGCCTGGAAAAGTTACATGCGCAGGCAATCAAACACAGTAAACTGGAGTGGCAGCACAATGCTGGCCCAGGGTATTCAATTTGAGCAATAAAAGGAAATCCATGAAAAAATATCCTTTCCCAAATATTAAAACAGAACTTCCTGGACCACTTGCCAAACAAGTCATCGACAAAGACGACAAATATGTGTCACCATCATACACCCGTGATTATCCCTGCGTGGCCGACCAGGGAAAAGGAGCCATCCTCACCGACATAGACGGCAATGAATTTCTCGACTTCTGCGCAGGCATTCACCAACTCTGGAGCAGAATCAGTGGAGGCAGCGATCAAGCTAGCACGCCATAAAACCGGAAGGGTCCGTTTTCTGGCCTATATTGGTGCCTTTCACGGCAGAACCATGGGAGCCCTCTCCCTGACCGGCAGTAAAGTTATACAAAAAAAGGGTTTTTCACCTCTGCTGGCTGGTATCACCCACATCCCTTACCCATATTGCTACAGATGCCAGTTTGGGCAGAAATATGGCCAATGCAACCTTGAATGTTTTCAATACCTCGAAACAATCCTCTTTCAAAAAACCGTCCCTCCATCTGAAGTAGCAGCCATTTTCATTGAACCCATCCAGGGAGAAGGTGGCTATATAGTTCCTCCGAAAGAATACATGGTGCAACTGCGCGAATTGACCAAAAAGCACGGGATGCTTCTTGTGGCTGATGAGGTACAATCGGGTATGGGCCGAACAGGCAAAATGTTTGCACTTGACCATTTTCAGATAGAGGCAGACATAATCTGTACTGCAAAAGGCATTGCCTCTGGCATGCCGCTTGGTGCAATTATTGCTGACAAAGAGGTCATGGACTGGCCCCCAGGTGCCCATGCTTCAACCTTTGGCGGCAATCCTGTCAGTTGCGCTGCCGCTCTTAAAACCATTGAGCTGCTGGAAAGCAAACTGATAGAGAATGCTCGCCATACTGGAGATTATCTACAGTCAAGACTGCTTGAGCTAAAGGATAAACACGACTGCATAGGCGATGTCCGCGGCCGTGGCTTAATGGTAGGCATGGAAATAGTTACAGACTGCAGCAGCCACGAACCCGATGCCAGAAAACGCGATCTTATTTTAGACAGAGCATTTTACCAAGGCCTGATCATCCTTGGCTGTGGCCCAAATACCATTCGATTTGCCCCGCCACTCATTATCACAAAAGAGCATGTTGACTGTTGCGTGGAAATACTGGATGAAATAATTGCTTCGCTGGATACATAAAATACCTATGTTACTACTAAAAATCAGTTAGAAACTAAAAAGGAGGGTACCTATTATTTTTTCCCAATAATATTCGGTCCTCTTTGTCTTAGGAAAAACTTACTGCACCTGCAAAAAAGAGGCCCTACAGCCGTTTTGCCATCCAATATTTATCAGACCAGTAAACATTATCAAGGCTTGAAATCATTACCCCCTTACTGGTGGAAGCATGCATAAAATTTCTGTTTTCAATAAAGATGCCTACATGCTTTGTAAAAAATCCGGTTTTAAAAAATACCAAATCACCGGCCTGTAAACTTTTTTGCCCTATATTGCTACCGAGAGTACTTTGCCCCTTGGTGGTTCTTGGCATTATTCGTCCAAATTTTTCACGAAAAGTGACATAAACAAACCCTGAACAATCTATACCTTTTCTCCCTCCTCCCCCTTCTCTATAGGGAACACCTTTCCAGGCTTGATACTGTTCATAGAGGACCTGCTTGACAAAGACTGTATTGGCTAGATTAACCTTTTTTCCAGTGGCTGTGACAATAACGGTAGTATGCTGAAGCTTTGACTTTCCGCACGCTCCCAGCATCAAAAGGAGAGCCGCGAACAAAACTAACTGCCTCAAAAAAACAGACAATTTACACCTCCCTTATATGCAGCTTTAAGATGAGTCTTGAGAAAAATTCCTATCATACTGTTTACAACAAAGGCTTTAATGATGAATAGTTTAAATATACGATATTTAATATTTAAAATAGAAATATATTTATTATGGCAGACCTTTCAGTCCTACAGGATATTCTTATTTTACTAGGCCTGGCCCTGGTTAACGCGTATTTTTTCAGCCTGCTTCGCCAATCACCAATTGTCGGTTACCTGGCAACTGGTTTTCTTGTAGGCCCTTATGGCTTTCACCTGATTAAGGGAATTCACGAAGTCGAGCTGGTCGCAGAAGTAGGTGTTATCCTCCTCTTGTTTACTATTGGTCTTGAATTCTCCTATGGACGCATCATCAGGCTGAAAGACCTGATGCTAAAAGCCGGCTCCACTCAGATTGCCATAACTTTCATCTTAATTTTTATCGGAACTTTTCTCCTGGGTGAAACTGTAACTACAGCCATCTGCCTGGGTATGGCCTTGTGTCTTTCCTCAACGGCAATCGTCCTGAAACTTCTCCTGGAAAGAGGTGAGGTCGATTCTGCCTATGGCAGGCTCTGTCTTGCGATTCTCCTTTTTCAGGATCTGGGTGTCATAATTTTCCTCATTGCCCTTCCCTTGCTTGGCAATGAAGCACATACATTTTCGCCTTTTACTTTTTTTCGCGCAGGTGCACTCATGTTAGGCCTGTTTATTCTATCACGGTATCTCCTCCAACCTTTTCTCAGGATTATCTTAAAAACAAGATCTCCTGAGCTCTTTCGCCTGACAATTCTCTCTCTGGTTCTCGGAACGGCCTGGGTAACGGCTCAAGCAGGTCTTTCCCTTGCTCTTGGTGCTTTTGTTGCAGGACTTGCACTGGCTGAATCTGACTCTTCCCATCAGGTTATCGCCGATATAATTCCATTTCGAGATGTTTTTCTTGCCGTATTTTTCATCTCCATCGGTATGCTCGTTGACCTCAACCTGCTCATTCAAAATTGGCAGAACGTACTGATCGGCCTTGTCTGCCTGAGCCTTGTAAAAACGCTTGCTGGAACAATGGCTGGGTTTGCAATACGTTATCCATTACGTCTGTCCCTTACCGCTGGTTTAGCAATCTTCCAGGGTGGAGAATTTTCCTTTATCCTTTTAAAGCAGGCATCAGATCTCAAAATAGTTCCTGACGACACCTACCAGCTCATTCTTTCAGTCATTACGCTCTCTATGCTGTTAACACCCCTTATGTTCACCCAACTCCATACGGTTGCAGCTACACTTACGGGCTGGTTCGGCAGGCCACTTGTACACATGACCAGTGATGACGAGGAAAGAACAGGAAACCTTGAGGGACATGTCATCATCTGTGGCTACGGAGTCGCCGGGCGCAATGTTGCTCAAACCTTAAGGGACCTGCAACTACCATATATCCATATCGAAATGAACGGAGAAGCAGTCAGAACAGCCAAGATGGCCGGTGAGGTTATCATTCACGGTGACGCCACGGTACCTGCTGTTTTAGAAGGAGCAGGTATCCAGCGTGCAAAAGCCCTTGTTCTTGCCATAAACGATCTTGTTGCTCAGATTCGCCTGATCAAAGCAGCACGAGAGCTGAGCCCTGATCTTTTCATTCTTGCCCGCACCCAATTTCTCGCAAGCGCTGATCACCTTCTAAAAACAGGAGCTGATGATGTTATCACCGATGATTTTGGCGCAGGCCTGGAGCTTTCCGCTTTCCTGCTTCAACATTTCCACGTCCCAGACGGACAAGCCCTTAAAGTTCTGTCCAAACTACGAGAGGAACACCAACAGCGCTACGGGCAAAACAACAAAAAAACCCGTAGCCTATCAGGATATCTTTCAGTTTTAGAAGGTGGAGAAATAGAATTTCAGGCGGTCCCTGACGACTCCCTCTGTCTGGGCAAAAGTCTTGCAGAATTGGATTTTCGTAAAGAAACGGGCTGCACGGTTGTTGGTATCGTTCGCAATGAACGGGTCAACTATAGCCCTCCTGCTGAACAACAACTAGAAAAAGGAGACACGTTAATGTTGCTTGGTGATCAGGAATGCATCCAAAAAGCTCGTGAATTTCTCCACGGACACCCAGTCTAGACTCTTAGTATATAGAGAAACATTACAGAAGCTATCTGCTTTTCAAATAGCCCAACCTTACAGCAAAAACCACAAAATACTGATATCAATGCGTAATTTTTTAATTGTTTTTTTTCGTTAATTTTGTTCTATAATAAATGGAAAGGAATCTTTTTTCAGCCCTTCTAACACTTAAAATATCCGCTTTGCTTTCGTGCAAGCTTACTATAATTGTAAAACAGGCCCAACGAGGTCTAACTGCCTCAAACAGAAACAATCGAGGAGAGAAAGATGTTAGTGCTGAAAAATACATGGGAAACAGACAAATCTGAATTGATCTTCCAAAACGGATCATTTAGCGGAACGCTTGAGGTCAAAACCTACCTGAATCATACATACCAGGTTGTTAAAAATGGTAGAGTTATCCACGCAGGAAGCGACAGAAATGAAGCACTGGAAGTGTATAACCAGGAAAGTCTCAAGCTGCGTCAATTTAATTAAAAAGCAATTGCCCATTAATTATTAGCAGCAACCCAGCGTTCACCCCTGATACCAAAGAACACGTCTACGCCAGCGCTTCAACTTTCCTTATCATAGATAATTTCTTAAGAGTTCCATCTACTTATTCATAGCCAGTTGTTTGGCAAGTCTCATTGCCCGCTTTTCCGGTTCTGGATGACTGGAGAGAAAGTTTAAAAATTTAGGATTATCTCCCTGTGCTGCAAGTTTTTTCAGAGCAGAAACTGCAGCCTCCCTTTCATTCGGATTGCGCTGCCAGCATAGGCAAGCCTCATCTTTTTCCTGATATGCTGTTTGACGACATGGCCCATTTCATGTCCAATAACAAATAAAAGTTCATCATCTGATAAAATATCCATCAAGCCACTATAAATTCGAATGGTTCCATCGCCCATTGCAAAGGCATTAATTGTGGGGTCAAGATACACTTTAAAGTTAAACTCTACGCCGTCTTCAAGCAGATGCTCTCCAACCAACCCCAATAGACGTTTTGCATAACTATTACCAGCCGATGCAACTTCATTTTGGCCATCAGAATACCTAGCCGACTGCTCGGAAAGACTGGCAACTGCTTTGCTGGAAAGTGTAATTGCCTTCACTGCATCCATTCCTGCCTCAGCCGCCAGCTGAATATTAGTATCCTCGCAGGCAGCAACAAGCAGACAAAAAGCAAGTGTCACCATCAAGAAGACAAAGCGATAAAATTTCATAACTCAATCCAAAAATATATCTCTGTACAGTATTTTCCCAACAGACAAAAATTCAAATAGCCAGACCTTCCTTTAAACTGTAGAAAACTAAATCTGACCTGATAAAAAATAGTCCCAAGCCCCAATTTTGCCTGACACTTGCCCGCTTTAAATCAAGTAACGTCAGTAGTTAGACATTACAACAGGCTCCTTTTGTTTGATATTACAAAAGAATTTAACACCTTCGATCTGGCAACAATAATAGTTGAAGGGAAATTAACTTGTAAAATTAGACAACATCTATTTTACAAGATAATGCTTTGATTTTCAGTTCAAAAAACGGAAAAAGCCTTCCTCGATTTTCTAAAGATATATCTCAAAAATTTAAATAAGAAATGAATTTATAAAAAAACTCAGAGGACATAATGAAAAAAATGACTTTTATGTTTCCGTAAATTCTAAAATTTAGCAATCGAAAACTTTCTTGGCACAATAAATGCTTGCAATGATTACTAGTGTTGAGATTTTTATCATGAAGAGTCAACTGG
>CAMYOP010000183.1:0-2463 GCA_947260045.1 uncultured Desulfobulbaceae bacterium | reverse complement strand
TAGGCCTTTTCGCCTGTAGATAAAGTCTTCCCCTGAGGAATTCGTTTCTGTTTAACCGGTTTTCATGAGAAACTAATTTCAAGCCAATAGTTATTTGAATTACGAAACTGTACTATCTGGCTTGACTGTTGGACAAGGAGTCCCTGAAAAGAAAACAATAGCATATAAAACGGATAACTTTCCTGCTTGCATTTATTTTAAGCATAGTTTTGAACACTTGAAAACGTTTGGCAGAATTAGTGCACATTGCGTCGGCATAGCGACCTGTACCAACAACGGGGCATAATTGACATCGAGTAACTCAGCAGTAAATTTATTGAGGGGAGTTGCATGTACAATATACTTAATAAGAAAAAAATTTTATTGATCTGCACAACAGGCTTGCTGTGTTTTGGAATTTTGTCTTTCACTAGCCCATACACTGCTGTCGCTATAGACACTCCAGATCAGGACCGCGATGGTATTGCCGATGTTGATGACAACTGTCCAAATATTGGGAATCCGCTTCAGCACGATATTGACGGCGATGGCATAGGAATTGTCTGTGATAATCAAAACGATCAAGACAACGACGGCATTACCGATACAGATGACAACTGTCCGGATGTGGCAAACCCGAAACAGTACGACCTTGACGGTGATGGTGTCGGCATTGTCTGCGATAATCAAGGTCCTGACCAGGACAACGACGGCGTTACCGATGCAGTTGATAACTGTCCAGATATAGCAAATCCAAAACAGTACGATCTTGACCATGATGGTATAGGCTTGAGCTGTGATGACGACACAATCGACAATCAAACAGCTATTAATAGATCATTAAGGTTTGAGGAAAAAACAATGGTGGCTCGAAATCGAGCTATTGGATTTGAAACAAAAGCAATGAATGTTCGGATAAGATATATTGCCTACGAAACGAATGCCATGGCTGCTCTGGCAAGACAATGGGCAGCAATGATAAGGACTCGTCAGACGGAGATGCGTCAAAGAAATTTACCTGGTCCCACAGTAGGGTGCAAAGGCTGTCATTCAAATATTTTATCCGGAGTGCGACAGATTGATGGACCAAATGGTGACTTCGCTATGAATTCACACCATGTAAAGGGAACCGTCTTGTCCATTGATTGTCTGGCCTGTCATTATACCGGTGATCATAAATCAGGCATAGTAAAACTGGTGGATCCTGATCAAGGGATAGATATCATCTATGAATATGATCCTGCTGCTCCAGAGGAACTCGAATCGTTCTGCCTGAACTGTCATGACAGTGATGGTTCGGCTGCCGGCTTATGGAACAAACCATTTAGCGATGAATTGGAAGTACCCAATATCAAAGGGTTAGCAGGCAACATGTGGATTGACTCAGCCCATGCCAACATTCCACACCCTATAAATAATAGTAGTCCAATCACTTGCTTAGGTGATGGAGAAGTCACCGGTTGTCACTCTAATGCCCATGGCTCTGAGACTTATAAAATTTTGGCAGCGGATAGCAGCACCTCCATGGACCAGATTTGTAACACTTGTCATAATCTCTATCTCTACACCCATCATCCGATTGGGATCCAGTTTGATGAAAATGATGTGGAATTAGTTAGCGCTGTTGGTTTTACCGTACAATGTACCACATGCCACAATCCACATGTTGTCACAGGTATGGTAACGGATATGGAGAACCAATTATCACCTACAACCACACATGATTTTGACACTGATCCGGCAACCAATCCCTATGGGATGGGAGCAACACTAGACTATAATTACCATTCGTCCTTATGCTTAAGTTGTCATTTAAAATAACATTACCATAATTCTTGCTAATGTTTCGATTAGCAAAGCTACTTGTCTTCATTTTAAAAGATTTTTATCCAATCTATCGAAAAGCCGCTTGTGAAAAATATCACTTGCGGCTTTTAAAATGTCCGACATGTTCTTAGCTCGATCCGGCTTGATAGGCTTGGGGGTTATTGTCCACCTGAATTTAATTTTTGCGCGCTGTTCATACTGGGTCGGCAGGGCTTCATTCAGTGCGTCCATCAAATTATTATCCAGAAACTGAATATCATTCATACTGAAAAAATTGAGACGGGATTTCCTGCCAAATATTCCTTTTCCTAACTGGATATCATGCTAATGTCAGTGCTAGACATTTCAGTTGGTCGTTCTAACCATTTTTAGCAGTTCTACGACTTTACCTTCTTCCTTATCCCTGTGCTGTTTAATGCTGTCTATTATTAGATTTCACCAGAACTATGGATGGGAATAATATCAGATAGAGTTCCGATTTCTACACTTTAACCATAGAGCGGAGGAAGAGCTGACTGTTTCGAGCCTGTTTTTCCCTTATTCAAAGCCGAAGCTTTTTTGAGAAGAGAAGAAAGGTTTTGCCCCTGCCAAACCTGGCCTGTTTCTTTTGTATAGAGAGCCTGATCAAGCTTTTTCAGAAGGGATCGGTCTACAGCA
>CAMYOP010000182.1 GCA_947260045.1 uncultured Desulfobulbaceae bacterium | reverse complement strand
TATATTTCCGGATCATAGCCTACCTTCTTCATGACTTCCGGATCGATGATACCTGCGCCTAAGATTTCCAGCCAGCCCGTCTTTTTACAGACCCTGCATCCAGAACCATTGCAAATAACGCAGGCGATATCTACTTCAGCACTTGGCTCTGTAAAAGGGAAAAAACTTGGCCTGAATCGTAGGGCAAGATCGCTTTTAAACATACGTTGGGTGAAGCTGGTCAGCACACCTTTCAAGTCTGCAAAGGAGACATTTTTGTCAACGAGAAAACCTTCCACCTGATGAAACATTGGTGTGTGGGTAATATCAGAGTCACAACGATATACTTTGCCAGGGGCAATATAGCGAAGTGGAGGCTCCTGATTTTCCATGATCCTCGCCTGCATGGGAGAGGTATGAGTACGTAACAGTATGGAATCTGCGACATAGAAAGTATCATGCATATCGCGAGCAGGATGGTGTTTGGGGATATTGAGCGCTTCGAAATTGTAATAATCAAGCTCAACGTCCGGGCCTTCCGCAACTCCAAATCCCATGCCTTCAAAAATCGAACAGATTTCTTCCATTACCTGTGACACAGGGTGCATTTTACCTATTGGCAACCTGCGTCCAGGAAGGCTTAGATCTGCCGAGGACTTTTTCTTTTCAGCAGCAATATCAAGGGACTCCTGAGCAGCTTTGAAAAGAGCTTCGACCTCTTTTTTTACACTATTGGCAAGCTGACCAAGTCTTGGACGGTCTTCTTTCGCTGCCTGGCCAAGCTGTCGCATTGTGCTCGAGAAGAGCCCTTTGCGACCTAAAAACTTGACCCGAAAAAATTCAAGGTCTGCGGGATTGGTACAGGTTTGCAGATCGCTTTCGGCTTTGCTTTTCAGCTGCAGCAGCTCGTCTTCCATAGGATAACTCAGTCTACGGCATTATTGGCGGTCTGTACAACCTCTTTGAAGGCAGTCGGATCGACAATGGCAAGATTAGAAAGTACTTTTCTGTCGAGTTCGATATTGGCTTTTTTCAGACCATGAATCAAACGGCTATAGCTGATACCGTTGATCTTTGCAGCTGCACCAATACGGATAATCCACAATTTACGGAAATCACGTTTTTTATTACGGCGATCTCGGTAAGCGTAACCCAGAGCTTTATCTACTGCCTCTGTAGCTGTTCTGAACAAACGGCTCTTGCCACCACGAAAACCTTTGGCAAGTTTTAACACTTTATTTCTTCTTCTTCTGGCTTTAAATCCACGTGTTACACGAGGCATCTTCTTACTCCATTAATTAAAATCTTCTTACTATCGGAAAGATAGGGTCTTTTTTTACAAAAAGGGAAATCCTTATAGATACGGAAGCAAGCGCCTAATCGCCTTGACATCCGCCTCAGCAATAAGGCCTGATTTACGAAGATTACGTTTCCTTTTTGTAGATTTCTTAGTCAAAATATGACTGCTGTAGGCTTTATTTCTTTTAATTTTGCCTGATCCAGTGGCTTTAAATCTCTTTGCTGCGCCCCTGTTTGTTTTCATTTTTGGCATGACATTTCTCCTTCTGTTCTAAAAGTGTAAAATCCAAAATTCACACTTATTCCATTCATATAAATATTAGGTCGATGAAAATTCAATAATTCTGAGAGTAACATGCAAAGAGTACACTCATATGAGAGGCAGAATTGTCTCTCAGAATTTCACAATACCGTTTTTCACCTGTAAAAGAGCTTATAAATTCTCTTCAGGGTTTTACCATGTAAGAAAAATTTCGACCAAGAGATATTTAAGGCTTCGGCCCTACAAACATGACAAGTTGTCTGCCTTCCATTTTAGGCTCTTGCAGAACGACACAATCCTCACGGATAGAATCTGCAATTTTATTCAAGGCTGCAAGACCAATAGACTGCGCATAGATTATCTCACGGCCACGGAAACGCATGGTTACTTTGACTTTGTTTTTACTCTCCAAAAACTTCCGGATCTTTTTAATCTTGAAGTTAAGATCATGTTCTTCAGTTTTCGGACGGAATTTTATTTCCTTAGTCTCAATAACCGTTTGCTTCTTTTTAGCTTCCTGCAGTTTCTTTTTCTGTTCGTAGCGGAACTTATCATAGTTCATTATGCGGCATACCGGAGGGTCTGCCTTATCCGACACTTCAACCAGATCGAGATTTACGTCATAGGCCATTTCAAGAGCATCTCGAGACGTAACGATTCCAAGCTGTTCGCCTTCTGCTCCAATGAGTCTTACCTGAGGATAAGTAATTTGTTCATTAATCCTTATTTTGATCTCTTGCCTTGTCGTCTCTTTCCTGCCTCTTCTCTTAATGTCCGTTCCTCCAATTTCTCTTAATAATAAACTACACCTTTTTAGGGAATCAACCGATCTCTTCTCGACATTCCTCTTGAACCATTGCAATAAATTCAGCTGGTGTCATCGGCGGCAGATTTTCACCGTTTCTTTTCCGCACAGTAATGGTGCCGTCTTCTTTTTCCCGTTCACCAACGATTAGCATATACGGTGTTTTCATGAGCTGTGCTTCACGAATTTTGTAATTCAGTTTTTCGTTGCGCAGATCTTTTTCTATGCGAATGCCAGCTGATCGCAACTGAGAATATACTTTCTCGCAATATTCAGCTTGATCATCTGTGATATTTAGAATTCTAGTCTGCACAGGCATCATCCATAGTGGAAAAGATCCTGCATAATGCTCAATTAAAACACCGATAAAACGTTCAAGAGAGCCCATCAGAGCACGATGGATCATAATGGGCTGATGCTCTGCACCATCATCTCCTGTATAAGACATATCAAATCGTTCTGGTAGATTAAAGTCAACCTGAATGGTTGAACATTGCCACGAACGACCCAATTGATCTTTTATTTTTATATCTATCTTAGGTCCATAAAAAACACCTTCACCTGGATCTAACTCATAATCAAGACCCTTTTTCTGCAGAGCTCGTTCTAAAGCCTCAGTCGAAAGTTGCCAGTGTTCATCACTTCCTACAAATTTTTCCGGACGTGTGGAGAGATAGATATCATATTGATCAAAACCAAAAGTTTTAAGAATGTGGAGATTAAGATCAATAATATTGTAAATTTCTTCTTCCAACTGATCAGGACGGCAGAAAATATGTGCATCATCTTGGGTAAATCCACGCACCCGGAGAAGCCCGTGCAAAGCACCAGTTCTCTCGTAGCGATACACAGTTCCCAACTCACACCAGCGGATAGGAAATTCGCGATAGCTGTGTTTATTGGTTTTGTAAACCCCTATATGAAAAGGGCAATTCATTGGTTTGAGCTGATATTTAACCTCATCAATCTCCATGGCGGAATACATATTCTCACCATAAAAATCTAAATGCCCGCTGGTTTGCCAAAGATCCTGCCTGGCTATATGCGGCGTATAGAGCAACTCATAATCATTTTTATAATGCTCATCTTTCCAATAATCTTCAATGAGACGGCGAAGAAGAGCACCTTTTGGCTGCCACAAAATGAGCCCTGGGCCGATCTGATCCTGAACTGTAAACAATCCAAGTTCTTTGCCAAGCTTTCTATGGTCGCGTTTTTTAGCTTCTTCCAGCTGGAATAGATATTTTTTCAGCTGCTTTTTATCAGAAAAAGCTGTGCCGTACAAACGCTGAAGCATTGGCTTTTTTTCGTCACCACGCCAGTAAGATCCTGCCACGCGTAATAATTTAAAAGCTTTTAACCAGGAAGTATCCGGAAGGTGCGGTCCTCGACACAGATCAACAAAATCACCCTGTTGATACAAACTGACGGTATCGCTTTCCATCTCCTCGAGTAATTCGACCTTATACACTTCATTTTGAGCTGAAAACAAAGCAATGGCTTCTTTTTTTGATAGTTCCCGACGCTCAAATGGCTGGCGGCCGGCAATAATTTCAGCCATCTTTTTTTCTATAGACTCAAAATCGTCTGGAGAAAATGGTTCATCTCGATCGAAATCATAATAAAAACCGTTTTCTATGGCTGGCCCGATCGCGACTTTTACATCGTTTCCATATACTTCACGGACAGCTTCTGCCATTACATGCGCTGCACTATGCCGCAAAATGTGCTGGCCTGATTCAGACTGTATTGAAATTGGCTCAAGGACAGAATCTTTCGTGAGACTGGAAGAAAGGTCCACAGGAACAGAGTCACAAATTGCAGCAACTGTCTGTTTTCGCAGCTTGTTTGAAAGCAATTGTTTCAAGGCTTCAGAAACAGTAGTACCTGAGGAGAAACTGCCCTGTTCTCCGTCTTTTATCTGTATAGAAATTTCTGTCATTTTATAGCTTTAAAAAGGAAAGGCTAACGAGTAACCATCAAAATCATATTTGATGGTTTGCTCTTAGCCTTTGCATTCTGGTAGGCGCGGGCGGTATCGAACCGCCGACTTCTACCACGTCAAGGTAGCGCTCTCCCACTGAGCTACGCGCCTATAATATTCAACAATTCTTCAAAAGTGATATAACCTAAATCATGTTTTCGAAAAACGCAACTCAAATACCAGCAAACACACTCTGTGTCAAGAAAAATGCTGTCGTGTTTCAATAGCACGGGCCAAAGTGTGTTCATCGGCATACTTAATATCCATGCCCATTGGGATGCCGCAAGCCAGACGGGTAACCTTTACAGGAAGTTCGTGCAGCCTGTCCATAAGGAAAGAAGCTGTCGCTTCACCTGGCACGGTGGAACTTGTGGCGATTAAGACCTCAGCAATTTCCTCAGTCCTTACCCTGTTTAAAAGTTCCTGAATTTTCAATTCGGCCGGACCAATTCCATCCATGGGACTCAGTACACCATGAAGTATATGGTACACTCCCTGATACGCTCCTGTCTTCTCGATAGCCATCAAGTCGCCTGGCTCTTCTACAGTGCATATTAATTTGTCATTCCTCCTGGCATCTCCACAAATAACACATGGATCTGACTCTGAAAATGCGAAACAATGACTGCAAAGCTGGATGGAACCATGAAGCGTGATAAGATCCTCACCAAGTTTCTTGGCCTCAGGTGCGGGATGACGTAAAAGATACAGAGCAAGCCTGGTCGCAGTTTTGCGGCCAATACCTGGCAACTTTGCCAAATCCGTTATAAGCGTCTCCAGGGCTGGTGGTATAACCTGCATAATCGTTTTAAAAAAGTCCCGGAATATTAAGCCCGCCTGTTAGCTTACCGAGTTCGCCTTTGCCGAGTTCTTTTGCTTTTTCCAAACCATCATTTACTGCAGACACAACTAAATCCTGTAACATCTGGCTTTCTTCGGGATTGATGAGTTCCTTCTCTATTACAAGGCCAACAAGCTCACTACGTCCATTTAGAGTAGCAGTTACCATGCCACCACCTGCTGATCCAGTTACAATCTTTGTTCCAAGCTCTTCCTGGACTTTTCCAAGATTTTCCTGAAATTCTTGAGCCTGTTTCATTAAATTTCCCATATCCATGACAATATCCTCTTCTTTTAGTCTTTTGCACAAAGCTTTTTGCTGGCAATCACCTAAGTAATTTCCTGCTCAGCTTCATTATTTTCCGTTGCTTTCCTGAACCGTGGGCCAACCCTTATATCACCAACCTGACCGCTAAAGATATCCACAGCTGCCAATACCAGAGAATCGTTTGCAAGATTTTGTCTCTCCTGACGAGGACCAGTACCATTTTCTGAATCAACCCGACAAGCATCTGAATCTGGCAACTGAAATCTTATTTTAAGGTTTGCCTGGAAAAAATCCAAAGCAAATTCAGTAAGCGAAGTTATATTTTCTTTGTTTTTTAAATGGCGACAATCAATACTATCAGTATAATTAATGACGAGCACGTCTTGCTCAACCCGCGCGCTTACTGCCCTTTCAAGAGCTGAAGCCATCCATTTTTTACGATCTCGGACATAATCAATAAAGCCATTCCAATGCTGGCGCACATCTTTAGATACAGGAGCGCTCTGAC
>CAMYOP010000181.1:5991-14775 GCA_947260045.1 uncultured Desulfobulbaceae bacterium | reverse complement strand
GCATGGCTTGATGCCTGTTGTAATAACTCTTGAATCTCCGGGGGACCATTTAACAGAAGCCATTCCACAGCTTCAGACCATGTTTCACTATCCACACTCGGGTGTTCCAGGATCTTCATTGCACTTTCAATTGTCCATCCGTACGTATCTTTTGCCATATCGCTCATTCCTTTCTTCATTACTATCTGGTAACTCTTATAATTTTAACCTATAATACAAACTGATAATTTTAGCTTGCAGGGCTCATTATGGATGGTGTTACAGTTGAAAATTTACCTGTGATGTGATTTGTGCAAGCTCAAAAATTTAGCCAGTACACTTGCTTTCTATACTCCTTTTTTAATGAGGTGCCAATGCCATGGGTGTTGATAATACTGTTTTTCTAGAAGTTATTGAGTGGTTTGATGAAAGCGGTCAGGAAATGCTGCATCGTCTTCCCCAACACGGTTCAGGTGAAATAAAATTTGGTGCTCAGCTCATTGTTCGTGAGAGTCAGGCGGGGGTTCTGTTTTACAAGGGTAAGGCCTGCGATGCTTTCAGCGCAGGACGTCATACTTTAAAAACAGGCAATATACCGATTCTGACTAAAGTCTTGTCAGCTCCATGGGCAATGACCAGTCCATTGCGGGCTGAAGTCTATATCGTTAATCTCAAAGTTTTTCCAAATCTTAAATGGGGAACAAGGGACCCGGTTGCTTATCGTGATGCAGAGTTGGGACTGATCAGATTGCGAGCCCATGGAATTTTTAACATTAGAATCATTCAACCAGTCCTTTTTATAAATAGTATGGCTGGCACCATGGGAAAATTTACCACAGCTGAAGTTGAAGAGTATCTTCGTCGGGTTATTGTTTCACGCTTTAATGATTATCTCGGTGAAAAACTTGATACCATTTTCAATCTCCCCGGCACTTTTAATGATATTGCCCAGGGTTTGAAAATCAGGCTTGCCTCTGATTTTGCTCGTTTTGGGCTTGCTCTTGATGAATTATTTATAACTTCCATTACACCACCTCCTGAGGTCCAGGAGGCAATAGATGATCGTGGTCGGCTTAGTGTCATTAAAGATATGGATAATTTCGTTCGTATGAAGGCGGCAATGGCAATGGAAAAAGCCGCTGAATCTGGAGGGGAAGCTGGGGCTGGTCTGGGTCTTGGCATGGGAATGATGATGCCTGCCATGTTTGGTAATTTGACAGGTGGTACAGCTGGAAAGGGAGGTGTTGCAGGGGCGACTGCAAAGGAAGTTGATTGTCCTGATTGTGGTCTCTCTATAGGCCCTAATTCACGATTTTGCCCATATTGTGGTCATCAGCAAGTCATATTTGATCAATGTGCAAATTGCGGAAAAAACCTTACTCCTGGGGCGCGTTTCTGCTCACGTTGCGGACATCCTTCTTCTGAAAAACCACAGATTGTTAAATGTCCGCAATGCAATTCCGAAAATATTCCGGGTGCTGTTTTTTGTAATAATTGTGGGACGAAAATAAGCTAACGCGTTTTGTAAGGATAGATTGTCCTGCTTATGGATATTCAAGTCGAACAAAGCTGCCCCCAATGCGGTGGTTCTATTGTTCTCTCAGAGTCCGATCATCTTCTGGCTTGCCCCTATTGTAACGTAAAGCTCTTTTTACAGGTACCTGGGGTCTATCGCTATGTTCTGCCGGCAAAAGATAATCTGCTGGAGGATCAAACTCGTAGGATATATGCACCGTATCTTCGTTTTAAGGGAAATATTTTTTTTGTTTCAGAGCAGGGGATTCAGCATCGTTTGGTAGACACAACGCAAGCAGGTTCTATAGTTTCAGGATTACCTCCATCCTTGGGTGTGCGGGCTCAGGCAATGAAACTGAAAAGGTTGACTCCTGGGGCTGGTGGTCGTTTTCTCAAACTTTCAGTGAAAGCCCAGGCAGTACTTGAAAAGGCTGTACAGATCAGTCAATTGAGCAACCGTCAGGGTGGTGCCATGTACCATCGGGCGTTTATTGGGGAAACGGTAAGCTTTATCTATCTGCCCATCAATGAAAATGAAAGCTCTTTTACCGATGGCATTACAGGCAGCCATTTGTTTGATTTAGAAGATGGAGATACGTCAACCCTTGAGACCCGTCCATTTCATCCTAGGTGGAATGTATCGTTCATGTCCACCCTTTGCCCTCAGTGCGGCTGGAGTCTTGATGGAGAGTCTGACTGTCTGGTTATGACCTGCTTAAACTGTGACACGGCCTGGCAATTTTTTGAAAAAGGCCTGGAAAAGGTTGCCTGGAAACTTGTTCAAGGGGACAATAGGACAAGGCTTTATGTCCCCTTTTGGAAGGTTACTGCCCAAATTCCCCAGCTCAATATCAATAGTTTTGCTGATTTTCTTGAAAGAACGAATCAACCCATGATTCCTAAGCCTTCCTGGCGCAGCTTGGCAATGAGTTACTGGATTCCGGCTGTGAAGCTTCGGCCTAAAATATTCCTTCAGGTTGCCAGGCAGATGACCCTTGCCCAGTTTCATTTGCAAGCCGTTGAAGGTAAAATGGTAAGAAATACTCATCCAGTTACCTTGTCAGCCAGCGAGGCTCGTCAGTCAGTTAAAATCTGTCTGGCTGCTTCTACTGCCTCACGGAGGAAAATATTTCCCCTCCTGCCAAAGGCACGTCTCAAAACCAGTACCGTAACGCTGGTATATCTTCCCTTTATCGATAAGGTCCATGATTGGCTACAACCTCAGAGCGCTACTGTTATCCCAAAAAATAATCTTCGATTTGGCCGCAGTATGTAACTTTGACAGAGACCATATCTCAATTTTTCCTCAAACCATAGGGGACTGAATTTTTTTCGCGTTATTTAAGCGAAAATTATTCTGTCTCCCGAATTGAACGGAAAAATAAAATCGGTCCTCTTCCTTTGAAGCTTAAAGCTGAGGTTTGTGGGTAATCAGAATTTTTTATTATGTTTGGGTGCTCCTTTCAGAAGGTGTGCTGAGTCTATTTATGAAATACAAGAGAGATATGGCACAGAACAAACATACTCAATTTATGCAGCTGGCACTTGGGCAGGCGAAAAAGGCTTTTGCTGCAGGAGAATTTCCTGTTGGTTGCGTTTTTGTCGCTCATGATGAGGTTGTGGCCACTGGCCATCGTCAAAACAGTGCTGGCGTAGAACTAAATGAAGTGGATCATGCAGAAGTTGTAACACTGCGGCAACTCCTTTTGTCGCGGCCTGGTTTTGATTGTAGTGAGATAACGCTCTATTCAACAATGGAACCCTGCCTTATGTGTTATACGACCATGCTGCTTTCTGGTATCAGGCGTTTTGTCTGGGGATATGAGGATATCATGGGAGGCGGAACCAAGTTAAATCTCACCGGTCTAGCTCCATTATATGCCCAAATGGATGTGGACTTACTTCCAGATGTTCTGCGGGCCGAATGCCTGCAATTATTTAAGGACTTTTTTCAACAATATTCTTATTGGCGGGGCAGTATGCTCGAACGTTATACCCTTAAGCAGAAGTGAAAGCATGACCCAGAAAACAATTGCCAGGACTGTAGGCTTTAAGTTGGGTGAGAGGAACGTTTTTTTCCATATTCTCACGGCCTGTAACCTTTCATGCAGTCATTGTTATATAAATCCTCCCCAGCATGGTACGGCCACTCTTTCTAAAGAGCTTATATTTCGTTGGTTGCAACTCTTTGCCCGAAAAGATCAACCATCAAACCTGATTTTACTAGGTGGTGAACCGACCATGCATCCTGATTTGCCTGCCATTATTCGGGCGGCCAAATCAATGAATTATACAGTCACAGTAGATTCAAATGGTTATCTGTTTCATGATCTTCTCAACCGCATCACTCCCCAGGAGCTGGATTATTTAAGTTTCAGCCTCGATGGACCTGATCCTTCTGTAAACGATCCAATACGGGGTGAAGGGGTTTTTGAGATTTGTACGGGCAATATGCGCAGAGCAGTGGAGAAAAAATTTAACACCAGTGCAATTTATACGGTGAGCAGTCGCAATATAGAGCATCTCCACAAAATGCCTGCATTATTATCAGATATTGGCATAAAACGTTTTTTTATCCAGGTGATAGGGCTGCGTGGAAAACCGGCTGAAAGAATACCCGGACAAGAGAGTAATTGGCAGGTTACCCCTGAACAATGGCTGGATATAGTTCCAGGGATAGCACAGAGTGCTGCTGAGAAAGGACTTCATGTGATCTTCCCCAAGGTCTATCTTGATCCTGGTGAAGTGTTTGAGTGCGCTGGCAATGTGGCTGAAAATTATTTTATTTTTCCAAACGGCAGAGTGTACAGGTGTCCTCTCTGTGAAGATTATCCCATTCACAGCCTTTGTATTGAAGACGATCAATTACAGAAAACGGAAGGACTTAACGAAGATCGTTTCTTTCCTTTATCCATCCCTGAAGGGTGTGTCATGAATAAATTACTGCAGCCGGAAAACATTGAGTACCAGGGGGATGGTACGCCAAAACATCGTATATCCTGTTGTCTCTTGAAGCAAGAGGTGGATGGAAAAAACAATATTGCCAAGTGACACAATGTCTTTTTCTCACCCCAGGATGAAAAGGGAATATAAAACTGTACGGTGTATGATTCATCTCTATTGCCGGGATCACCATAACACCGGCAAGGAGCTTTGTCAGGATTGTCAGGAACTGCTCGATTATGCAGGTTTACGACTGAGGGCATGTCCTTTTCAGGAAAATAAAACCACCTGCGGCAATTGCCAGGTTCATTGTTATAAGCCAAGCTTGAGAGAGAAAATACAGGTGGTCATGCGTTATGCTGGCCCCCGCATGATATGGCAGCATCCTGTGCTTGCCATAGGGCACCTGCTGGATGGATTACGAAAAAAAGCAGGCCCTAAGAAGCAGTTGAAATAAGAAATATTTTGCTTGATTTAAATGGTGCTGCTTTGCTCATTCTAACTATTTCCTGGTAGCTGCAAAGTCGAGCATTCTCTGGATCGGAATGACAGCTTTTTCCCTGATAGAGGGCTCGATATGGATTTCGTTTGTCCCTTTCTCCAACGTTTCAGCGAGGTTTTGCAGACTGTTCATGCCCATCCAGGGACATTCGGCACAGGCCTGACAGGTTGCGCCAACACCAATTGTTGGTGCTTCGATTAAAGTTTTGTCAGGGGCGGCCTGCTGCATTTTGTAAAAAATTCCTTTATCAGTGGCAACAATGAATTCTTTGTTGTCCATACTGCCAACCGCCTTAATAAGCGCCGTCGTTGAACCAACGACATCGGCCAGTTTTACAATGTTTTCAGGTGATTCAGGGTGAACAAGAACTGCAGCATCAGGATGCAGTTTGATAATGCGTTCCAGGGCGACAGATTTGAATTCTTCATGGACAACACATGACCCCGGCCATAGAACCATCTCCACACCTGTCATTTTCTGTACATAGGATCCCAGATGTTTGTCTGGGCCCCAGAGTACCTTTTCTCCTTTTTGAGCAAGATGTTCTACAATTGGCAGGGCAATTGCTGAGGTTACCACCCAGTCTGAAATGGCTTTGACCTCCGCACTGGTGTTGGCGTACACGACAACTGTGTGATCAGGATACAGGTCGCAAAAGGCTTTAAATTCTTCAGCCGGGCAGCCCTCATCCAAAGAGCAGGTCGCGCTAAGGTCTGGCATTAAGACTCGTTTTTCAGGATTGAGTATCTTGGAAGTTTCCCCCATGAACCGAACCCCGGCAACAACGAGAGTGGAAGCGTTTTGGGTTGTGCCAAATCTGGCCATTTCCAGGGAGTCTGCTACACAGCCACCTGTTTCTTCAGCGAGTTCCTGGAGATCTGCAGTTGTATAATAGTGGGCTGCAAGTACTGCGTTTTGCTCTTTTAATAACTTTTTGATGTATTCTTTTAGTTCTGTCTTTTCCGCCGCTGTTAGCTTCGGCCATTCAGGATGTTTTGGGATAATGATTTGTTTTAATTCTGGAATTGAGGAATTGTTAGAGGGTTTTGCTATCATAATCAGTCCTTTGAGGCAACACGTTATATAAAAGCTTTAAAGAAGATATTGAGCAGTGCTTCCTGATGTTAACGTGGGAAAATTAAAATATGTAAGGGAAGTTTTGTTAAAGATATACATTTCATTCAGTGTAGGCAGAATCATAAGTCTTTCGATGATTTTCGTCAATATGTGCTGAGTAACAAAGTATAGGAAGGTGGTCAATGTATTGTGTGGAAATACCATTCTAATTCTTCAAATAACTATAATATAAGAATTAAAGTGAGAAGAGACTAAAAGGGAAGAATACACATTTTACAATGTTGTTTAACTGCAGGAACAAAGGTGGAAGTTCTCTGGAAATGAGCTTGTGGCAGTATTAAGCAGGAGAATGAAAAAAAAGAAAATCAGACCTTGTTTTTCATTCTAAAAGGCTGTCCTGGAGCTTTTTGCCAATTATTAGTGAATTAAGCTGGATATAAATATGGTGTTTCTTGCTTCATCATAAAAAACGTGCTTCATTATAATAAAGTTCCCAGGTAAAGTGACAAGGCTGGTGGAAAAATGATTAATCTTTGTAATTTTTTATTAAGAGAGATGTCTCATGTTTCATAATGAGCTCCTCAGTAGAGCGTTAACTATCAGCATTTTTGCTCTATCGCTGATGGGTTGCGTTTTTGAAGATCCTGAGCAAAAGGAAATAATTATATGTACCTATCGACTACTGCTGTTGTACAGGGCTTCAAGGAGGGGATGGCCGAGCAGGGATTTGCATCCTCAAATTCCATCAAGTATTTTATTGATAGTCCTATTTCGATGCAAGATATTGATGGTGTGCTTGAGGATGTGCTAGAGTCTGAAGTTGATCTCATCTTTTCAATGACAACCCCTTTTACCAAAAAAGTGGTAAAAGCTGTTGCTGGCACAAAAATACCAGTTGTGTTTGGGCCTGTTTATTCGCCTCAGAAATCTGGAATAGTTCAGTCCTTACGGCAGCCTGGTGGTAATGTTACGGGAGTGAGGGTTCGGGGAAGCACGGGAAAGGCCCTTGAGTGGTTCAAAAAAGTTAATCCGGCAATAGAAAAGGTTTATGTGCCATTTCAGCCATCCAATAATGCCTCATTAAGGGGTGTTGAGGACCTAAAAGAAATCGCCCGAAAGATTAACATTGAAGTTATGCCTGAGGCGTATGAAGAGATGGCAGAGCTCAATCAGAAATTAGCATTTATGCCAGAGGATGTAGACGGAATTTTTCTTATC
The DNA here is from genome assembly GCA_947260045.1 of uncultured Desulfobulbaceae bacterium. Taxonomy (GTDB): domain Bacteria; phylum Desulfobacterota; class Desulfobulbia; order Desulfobulbales; family Desulfobulbaceae; genus CAMYOP01. Next base: position 7,541 of record CAMYOP010000181.1, on the reverse strand, counting down.
AGTTCAAACTTGTACCATGATTATATCAACAGGCTGGGTGAGGTCGGATTTGCTCGAAAAATACCTGTTATTTCTTCTACGCATCAAAGTCATGGTGGAGGTGTGATGCTCTCCTATGGAAAAGAGAATTTTCTGCTGGGCAAACAGGTCAGTCGGATGGCAGGTAAAATTCTTAAAGGGATTTCACCTGCAGATCTTCCTGTTGAAACAGCTGATTTTTTTCTGAAAATTGATTTAAGTGTAGCAAGAAAAATTGAGATGACCATCCCTGATCATATACTCCAGAGAGCAAATATTATTGTTCGATAACTTTTCACTGTTTATTTTTCATGAAAAATAAAAGCCTCAGGAATAAACTTACCTTTACCTATGTTCTCCTTGTTGCCATTCCTCTTGTCAGCTTAAGCCTTGTTATTTGCTGGCTGTCTTTTCAATCACAAAAGAAGGCTGCGGTCACTTTACAATCCGAAGTCATGAAGCGGGCTGTTGGCGAAATCATGGTTGCAATCCATGAATATGAGTCGAAATTTAATTTTGCTGTCCATGGCAGTGATTTGCTCAGCCTTGATGTGGAAAAACAATATGCCCTCATCTCATACCTGCAATCTAATAAAGATCAGCATCATGATAATGTAGTGCAGGAGATTATGTTGCTTGACCGTGAAGGCATGGAACTTGTTCACCTGTCACGGACAGAGACGTTTACTCGAGAAGATTTGACGTCGCATGCACGGATGAAAGATTTTCTTATGGTTCTTTCCACTGAAAAACCATATTACGGGCCAGTTTTTTTTGATAGCAAGAACCTTGAGCCGCACCTGAATATGTCGATACCCCTTATAAATTACAGGTCAGGAAAGGTAGACGGGGTGTTGCTTGGCAAGATTCGTTTACGTCAGGTCTGGGATTCTGTTGTTTCCAGGGCGGTAGGGGCAACAGGTGTTCTCTATATCACTGATGAAACAGGAAAAGTTGTTGCTCATCCTAATCCTTCTGTTGTCTTGCGTACCACCAGGGTGCACCCTGTGTCCACCCCAGGATTTCAGCCAGGACTGGGTGGTGAGCTGGTCATATCATCAAGTGAACAATTTCGCCTGGGCACTCAGTCATTATTTGCCGTTAGTGAAATTCCTGTAAGAGAGGCTCTCTCACTCTCATATAAGACTATTATGGTCTCCCTGTTCATGTTGACCCTTTTTCTAATCATTGCTGTTGGTCTAGGCCTGGTAATTGTGAACAAGGTGGCAATCCCAATTGAGTCTTTGGTCTCGACTACAGAGGCTATTAATAATGGTGATTTTGCGAGTAAGGCTGAAAAAGGTGGATACTATGAGATTGATACGCTGGCGAATGCGTTTAACAATATGACCGCCCAGCTTCTAGGTAAGATTACACAGCTTAGCCAGGCTGAAAAAGAATTGCAGCAAGCTAATGAAATAATGGAGAAAAGAATTTTTGAGCGTACCAGCAAGTTGCATGATGCAAACAAAGAGCTTCAGGAAGAGATTTTAGGCAGGCGGCAAGCCCAGGAAGTTTTAAACAGGTATAGT
>CAMYOP010000181.1:0-5949 GCA_947260045.1 uncultured Desulfobulbaceae bacterium | reverse complement strand
CAGGATTTTATGTCTTTTGTGGACAGGAATTATCAATATCTAGCTATTAATGATGCCTACCTTGTTTCCCTGGAAATATCTAGAGAAGAGATAATTGGTCACAGGGTGGATGAAATATTTGGTAGGGAAAAGTTTTTGTCCGTTATAAAGCCCAAACTTGATACTGCTTTTGGTGGTGAACATGTTCAGTATTCAGTCTGGTTGGATATAGGAAGCAAAGGGAAGCGATACCTTGAGGTCGCTATGTTTCCATATTATGAGAGCAATAATGAAATTAGTGGCATTGTTCTCAATGCTCGTGACGCAACCGAAAGGCTGCTTCTAGAAAAAAATCTTCGCCAGGCAGCCAAAATGCAGGCAGTGGGGACCCTTGCTTCTGGCATTGCCCATGATTTTAATAATGTTTTACACAATATTTTTGGTTGTGCCAGAGTGGCAATGAATGATTTGCCAAGGGACAGTAATGCATATCATTGGCTGCAAAGATTGCAGGAAGTCGGCGGGCGTGCAGCTGATTTAATTCGTCAGATTCAGGCATTCAGCCGCCAGCAGGAACCTGTTAAGACCGAGTTGGACTTGAAGCCACTTTTAAAGGAGTCTCTTCGCCTGCAAAGCCTGGCCATACCGTCAACCATTGAGCTGGTAGAAAAGTTTCAGCCCTGTGGTAAAGTTTTTGCCGATGCCACCCAACTCCATCAGGTTATCACTAATCTGATCATTAATGCTAAACATGCAATGACAACCAGTGGCGGTACTTTGACCATTGGCCTTGAGGAACTAGATTTAAGCCAGGATAACAAGAGACATCCGGCAAGTCTGATTCCAGGTCGATATGCCTGTTTGAGCGTATCTGATACAGGCTGTGGAATCGATCAGGAGAGCTTGGAGCGCATTTTTGAACCGTTTTTTACGACTAAATCTTTTGGAAAGGGCACAGGACTAGGACTGGCAATCAGCCATGGAATTGTCACCAGCCATGGAGGGGTAATAGATGTAAAAAGTGTAAAAGAGAAAGGCACGAGTTTTTTCGTCTATATTCCGCTGGATCTTTCGGGGGTATTTACAGAGGACAAAGTAGAGAAGAGCGCAATTCACGGTGGTGAACAAAGAGTTTTATGGGTTGATGACGAAGTGCTTAATAATGAAGTGTGGTCAGTGGCACTCGAGGAAGAAGGCTTTACCGTGACTACCGCAAGTTCTGGGAAGGAAGCCTTGGCTTTACTTCTGGGAAATCCAGGTTTTTTCGATTTAGTCATAACTGATCAGAAAATGCCAGAAATGACAGGGGTAGAGCTCGCCCAGAAAATATCTGCGCTGCGTTCTGATTTGCCCATTGTGATGATCACAGGGTGGAGCGAAGATTTACGATTATCAGAGCTTGAACAGTATTCTGTGCGGAAAATTCTAAACAAGCCCGTACAGATGCAGGAACTTTGTACCGTGATTTATAAAATCTGCCAGGAGGATAGTAGATCTCAAAAGGTGACAAGCTGAGTGAAAATATTTGGTCGCTGGTAAAAGAAAAATATTGACAGTAACCCGACAGTGGAATAATTTTTGTAGTTACGTTTGTTTTTCAACCTAAAAAGATAGAGGCATCTGTTTGGATGCCACGCAAAAGGATGTGATTCTAAAATGATCGAAGTAGAAGTGAAAGGCGACCTTGAGTATGCAATTCGACAGCTGAAAAAAAAGCTACAGATTGATGGTATTAAACGTGAGCTCAAACGTCGCGAATACTACGAAAAACCCAGTGTAAAACGTCGTCGTAAGGCGGCAGAGGCACTGCGGAAACTTCGTAAGTTCAACAGAATGAAAAACAGATAGAGCTTTAAACGCTGCCGGGACTGTCCTGGCAGCGTTTTCTCTCATATATTCCAGCACAAACGGTCATCCCGATCTCGCAAAATTTACAGTCCCGCCTCGATTACTTTTTACAGTACCTGATTGCCCACAGGCGACTTTCCGCCAATACTGTCAATGCGTATGGTTCTGATCTCGCTCTTTTTTTAGACTTTCTTCGTTCAAAAAGAGTGAAAGGCTTTGAATTGATTACCGTGGGACATGTTCGTTCTTTTTTTCAATATTGCCACAGGGAAAAATTAAGCAGTCGGACAAATGCCAGGCGTCTTGCTGCCCTTCGTTCTTTTTTTGCTTTTTTGGTATCAGATGGAATCCTGAATGTAAATCCTCTGCTCAATGTAGATCCACCCAAAGTTGGCAATAGTCTCCCCAAGCCACTGTCGCTAAGCGAGGTTGATAGCCTTTTAGTCCGTCCACAGGAAAGTGCACCTTATAAGTTCCGGAATTATACCATGTTGTATCTTCTCTATGCCACAGGAATGCGAGCGTCCGAGCTTGTCGGCCTAAAAGTGAGTGGATGCAGCATGACCGGTTGTTATGTTCGAATTATTGGTAAGGGGAATAAAGAAAGATTGGTACCATTTAGTGAAACGACAAGAGATGTTATTCAGGAGTATCTTGTCAGAGTACGACCTGCTTTTCTTAAGAAGCAGTCCAGCGTGTTTATGTTTCTCAGTAACAGGGGAAAGGAGATGACTCGGACCCGTTTTTGGCAAATTGCCAGAGATGCGGCATTGATGGCAGGGATTAAGAAGCCGGTTTCTCCTCATATGTTACGGCATTCCTTTGCCACCCATCTCTTAGTGAATGGTGCTGATTTGCGTTCAGTGCAAATGATGCTCGGTCATTCTGACATTTCAACCACACAGGTTTATACTAAGGTGGACAGTGCCAGGTTAAAATCTATCCATGAGCGCTTTCACCCGCGTGGGTAGTGGTTCAGGTATTATGAAATCTTCATCAGTTTGTTTTTAAGTTGTTGTGACACCGTGGGCATTATTATTATGTTGCTTGACAAATGATACGTAATTTTATATATAAACATACTTTTGAGTGTTAACGAGCGGTTGTGGCTCGGATGGCAGAGTGGTTGTTTTGAAAGCATAGAAGCGAGTATTCAAACTATACAGTCTGCTCCAACGAGTTGCTTGTTTGACGCTGGTTTAAATCAATGAAGATTGAACCAGCAAGATATACATCGTTGAACCGATGTACTTGAAGTGGGCTTTGCCCGCTTTTTTTATTGCCTTTTGAACGTTGGCAAGACAACGAATCAACAAATTGCTGCACCTTGCATCAAAGAGAATTTATTAAAAAATATTTGTGATATTGTGAGTGTAGGCGAAGAAAAAATTGTGCAGATCATCAGTGACTATGCTGAACCTCTGCTTGAAGACATGGGGCTTGAGTTAGTCGAGGTCCAGTTCAGAAGAGAAGGCCATGGATGGGTACTTCGTCTTTTTATTGACTCACCAGATGGAATAAATGTTGATGATTGCGCTGCGGTAAGCCGCGAAATAAGCGCGTACCTAGATGTGGAAGATGTTATAGAACATCATTATAGCCTGGAAGTATCGTCACCTGGTCTGGAAAGAGCACTGAAAAAGCGTGATGATTTTATTCGTTTTTCAGGGCGTAAGGCCAGGGTTAAATTGCGGGAACCTTTAAATGAACAACGGGTGTTTGTTGGTATTATCCAAACATTTGAAGACGATTTACTTACACTTGTTGTCGATGAGGCTCCTGTTCAGGTACAATTCGACCTCATCGCCAAAGCGCGTCTATCTCTCTAATTACTTAACTGACGTAGATAACCTGGATATATTGGGATATTAAGTACAAATGCACGCTAAAGAGATTGCGGCAACCGTAGTACGTGGAGTGAAATAATGTTTACAGACTTGAAACGGATTATTGATCAGATCAGCAGGGACAAGGGTATTAACCGACCTCTGTTAGTGGAAGCAATAGAGGAAGCTGTCCGTTCAGCCGTCAGGAAAAAATATGGCAGTCGGCGAGATATTGAAGTGCAGTTCAATGAAGAGCTTGGTGATGTTGAAATTTTTCAGTATAGACCGGTTGTTGATTCGGTTGAAGATGATGAAACTGAAATTGCAATGACACCAGCGAGAGAACTCGATCCAGAAGTTGAACTGGGCGATGATCTTGGTGAAAAAATGGATAAGATTGCCGATTTAGGCAGGATTGCAGCTCAATCTGCCAAGCAGGTTATTATTCATCGAATGCGTGATGCTGAGCGTGATGTCATCTATGAAATGTTTCGTGACCGCGAGGGCTCAATCGTTAACGGTATTGTGCAGCGTTTCGAACGGGGAAACATGGTTGTCAATCTAGGACGTACTGATGCTGTTTTGCCTCGTGATGGTCAGATTCCCAAAAGGTCCTTCAAGCAAGGCGACCGGATCCGGGCATATTTGAAGGAAGTTCGACATGACAGCAGGGATTCACAGCTTATTTTAAGCCGCACCTGCAACGAGTTTTTAACGAAACTCTTTGAGATGGAAGTTCCTGAAATTGCAGAAGGTATTGTCAAGATAATGGGGACGAGCAGGGAGCCTGGCTTCAGAGCTAAAATTGCGGTTTCCTCAACCGAGTCTGACGTGGATCCAGTTGGAGCCTGTGTTGGCATGAAGGGGTCTCGAGTACAGAATGTTGTGCAGGAACTACAGGGAGAGAGAATTGATATAGTTCCCTGGAGTCCGGATCCTGCAAAATATGTTTATAATGCTTTGGCCCCGGCAGAAGTGTCCATGGTCATTGTTGATGAGGATAATAAAACTCTACTTGTTGTAGTGCCAAATGATCAGTTATCTCTTGCCATTGGCCGTCAAGGCCAAAATGTCCGCCTTGCATCTCGTCTGATGAGTTGGAGGATAGATGTAAAAAGTGAGCAACGTTACGAAAATCTTGATAATAAAGGTTACCAAAGCTTGGTGGCACTTGACAGTGTTGATGAAAATCTGGCAGACAAACTGTTTGGTGCTGGTATCCTCTCAGCTAAAGTATTAGCTTCTGCTGATCTGGAAAAATTAACAGGGATCTCTGGAATCAAAGAAGAGCGTGCTGATGAGTTGAAAGATCTTGCTGCAACTTGGCTATCCACTCATGATATTGATGATGAAATAGAGCCTGAAAAAGTTCTGGATGAAGAGAGTGAAGACTTGTCACTTTCAGGAAATGAGCAGGATTTGCAGGAAGATGAGGACCAGGGTAATCAACAGGAACTGCAAGAAGATGAAGGCCAGGAAAATCAACAGGAAGATAAGGTTGAGGATGGACAGGGTAACGAAAAAATCGTGGAATAAATACTAAGGCAGTTATCTGCAGAAGTAATTAATTGACCATGGATTTTTTGCTTAAGGAATGTTTGGGTTATCAATGAAGCGAGGTCACAATCCAGAACGATCCTGTAAAGTATGTGGCAGAAAAGCATTTAAATCGGATTTGATACGATTTATTGTGAAGCAGGGAAAAGTATTGACCGATAACCAACAGGTCCTGGATGGACGTGGTGCTTATTGTTGCAATACAACGAGTTGTTTAGAAAAAATACATAAAAAACGAAAAATATTTTCTAGGGCTTTTGGCCTTTAGATTTGATGAGCAAAGAGGACGGGAGTAGTCGATGAGCAGGGTCCGCATTTATGAACTGGCAAAAGAGGCCGGTCTCAAAAGCAAGGAACTGGCTGATAAGCTGGTAGCAATGGGCTATTCAGTAAAGAGTCACAGCTCAACTGTTGATGATGATACAGCAGCAGAGATCCGGAGCAAGGTAATTAAGGCCACTGCAGGAGAAGTTTCTGATAGGCCTATTGATGTGAAAGGTCGTTCAAAAGTGGTTAAAAGTAAGACAACAACAGTGGTCCGTCGCCGTTCCAGAGCAGATAAAGAAGAGCTTGCTAGAAAAGTTGAAGAGGCTGAAGAAGCCGCCCGACTTGAAGAGGAGGCTGTGGAATTCACAAATGCTGCTGATGAACTCTTTGCTAAATCGGATGAAGACGTCACTACAGGCGAAGTTACCTTGGAAACAGGTGCTGAGAGTTCAACAGATGTTGAAGAAGCTGA
>CAMYOP010000180.1 GCA_947260045.1 uncultured Desulfobulbaceae bacterium | reverse complement strand
TATCAGGAAGGCAACTGCAAAATAAGAATGTTTTAATTGCATATCAGCAACTACTGTAAGAGAGAATAAATGAGAAATTCCCCAGCCGGATAATTCCGGTGGGGAATATAAGGAATATTTCATCACTATTTTTCTAATGGATTACATGCCGACACTGAGACTGAGGTAGAAGGCATTTTCTGTATAATCATAAATGTCTACATCTGAGTCACGTTCGGTGTAGGCGTACCAGGCGCGGAGAATCATCCACCTTTTGACCATAAACTGGACTCCCGGTTCAAAGTTGTATACTAGGTCGTCTCGCTCATTTGTGCCACCTCTGTATTCATTCTTAACGGCACCAAGTGTGATATTGCCTGACAGCTTTTCTGTAAATGTCTGATTGTAGGTACAATCAATTACTCGCATGAGCTGGTACGTTGTATTGGAAATTTTTGTTTCGTTCAGCTTTTGGGCTCCGAATAAGGTTAAACTCGTTTTGTCTGTGAAGTCATGACGTACTTGTGCTTCAAAGCCAAATTCTGTGACATTGTCATCCTCATCAAAGTCCTTGTTCTCAATACCAATCTTGGCCATAAGTTTAGTCGCCAGTGTTGGATTCCAGTTTGTGCCTCCGTAAAAGGATGTCTGATCGCTGTCTGGTGAACTTTCCAGGTCATGTTCGATATTTATATAGCGCAATTCACCAAAAAAAGATGTTTTTGGAGAGTATTCAAAAAAACCGTACAGAGATAAAGCATTATCAGTTCTGTCTTTGAAGGCATTCTCGGCCTCCTCATATTCAAGATAGTAATTATTCAGGTCTAGGCGTAAATTAAGTTTTTCGGAAATGTCGTAATCAACAATTACCCCAAGGAGGTTGCTCATGTACTTGTCAAGGATGAGGTCATCCCGAAATCTGAGAGGATCTTCTGAGTCGACCCACTTGTCATAGATGTTGAAAGAAAGGCCACCGCGGAAATTATATTGAAAAAAAGCATTCGCAGTCTGTTTAGTATTGTCTCTATCGTCATATTCACTGAAATACTCGATGTCCGCGCCATAAAATGCATATGCCTGGTAGCGACTGAACGACTCGGGTTTTTCAAGAAACATACTGAGTCCACCGGGCTGGGCTGTTGAAGAGGATACACTGAGAATAATTTTGTCTGTCCCTGGGAAGGCCATCCATAAACCCGGGGATAAAACTGAGGACCAGTCTGAGACAGTATTTTCTTTATCACGAAAAATATTATCGGAATGCTTTACCGTAACTGAAAGGAAAGGGTGAATATAGGCATTTCGTCCACCAAAAAGATCTTCCGGTAAGATTGTTTCTTCATCCTGTGGAAAGTCACCGGATTGTAATTCCTCGGGAGCGATAATGTCCAATTCCTGAACATTGATGCTGTTAGGTGTCTTGACAGCGGCAAAACTTGTTGTGGAGAAAGAAATAGATATGACGCATGTAAGTAATACAACGGGAATACAGATTTTTTTCATTGTATTGGACCTTATGGCTCTATTGCATTCTAGGGTAAGTTGAACGTAAATTCAGGAATATTAGCTCACGCAAAGATTAGCTCACGCAAAGTATTGTTTTTAGATTTATTGTGAAAGTCTCGTCACGGCTTCAAGTATTGATTTTTCAAACAATTGGTAAAACAGAAAAATCATTTACCTTCGTAGGTGCTTATTTCATATCTCTCTGTTGGTATGGTCAGTCGTCCTGCTTCAGGTGTATAAGCCTGGATATCTTCTACAAGCTTGAGGACATTTTCGCATTTTGCATTTCGCGCATGTTGTAAGATTGTTTCTGGTGAGAGGCCTTCATCCAGTGATACTTTTAGGATGTCTGAAACCAGTGGTGCAAGTACAGTCAGGTTTTCACAGCTATTTAGAAGAGCTTGTTGATTAAAAACATTATTTTCTTCAGTGTCAGCTAATAAATTTGCTGGCAGGAGAACGCAAAAAATAAGAGTTAATATTAATTTATTCATCTCTACACTCCTAAAAAGTTTTATTATTGGAACAGTATTTAACAAATTAACACATTGTTTACAAGCTAATATCTGAAATTCTGAGAGAATATGCTACCTCGGTAAAGAGGAATAGATAAAATGAAAGTGTTGATCCTCTTGCAAAATGAACAAAAAAAGCGGTAGTGACAGACCGGTTTGGTTAGGTTGCATCAGTGTAGCCATTTCATGCGCATTTTTTTTTGATCTTCTGTTGTTTCTTATGAAAACATTGGCGTAGATCTCTTGTGGTACAGTTGTTTTTGTTCTTTGAAAAGTTATCCGGGCAAGCGTACGAGTTGATCGGCAAATAAGACTATCACACCAAACAATACATGCTGGCTCAACTTGCTGCTGGTTCATTTAATCAGCGGAATGGCAACTTGGCTGTCATGAATAGCATTAAACTGTGTTTTATCAAGAGACAATTGGTTTTCTATCGTGTAAGAGAAAATAAACATATATGGCTGATCTTTTACGATTATTGGATTCTTTCTTTTTTTGTTATAGAAAGGATTTGTTTTAGACAGGCATTGCTTTGGAATATGTCGATGAAGCTGTTGGATATAATTTGAAAAGATGTTGATTTCTGGAATTTTCTTTGCAAATCCAACGTTTTTTTTGTAAAAAATACACTTTTTAGCTCAGCGGAATTTACTGGTGATGATAATTTGTCATTTTTCGCGTGATTTTTGTTGAACTGTATTTTGAAAAACAGGAATGAACTTTATGGATAATCATTTTTTAGCAATCAAAGATTTTTCCAGACAGCAACTGCAGTCTTTGCTTGTCCGGGCAATGGTTTTAAAGCAGGAAGCCAGTCAAAACAAAACCCATAATCTGCTTCAGGGAAAGATTGTCAGCCTGCTCTTTGATAAACCATCCACCAGGACAAGGGTGTCCTTTGAGTCAGCAGTCTATCGGCTGGGCGGACAGGTTAGTTTTATGTCTTCAAGAGAGTCACAGCTGACAAGGGGTGAACCATTAAAAGACATGGCCAGAGTTATGTCGCGATATGTTGATGCCATTGTTGTGAGAACCTTTGGTCAGGAAATTGTTGAAGAACTGGCAAGATATTCTGATGTTCCTGTGATTAATGCACTTACTGACCTGTATCATCCTTGTCAGATTTTAAGCGATATTATGACTGTCATTGAAAAAAAGGGTGCACCTGAAAACTTGAAAATTGTCTGGCTGGGAGATGGCAATAATATGGCAAATTCCTGGATTGAGGCAGCTTCAGTAATGGGTTTTTCTCTGAGCATTGCCTGTCCTGATGGCTATGAGCCTGATAAAGATATTTTAGAAGAGTCTCAAAAAAGAGGAACAGGTGTTATCACCTTGCAAAATGATCCTCTTGCAGCGGTCAAGGATGCAGATGTAATCAATGTAGATGTGTGGGCCTCCATGGGACAGGAAGAACAGCAGAAAGAGCGAATGAAGGTATTTCAACCGTATCAGCTCAATAATGAGTTGCTCAAACATGCGAAAGAAGATGCGGTGGTTCTTCACTGTCTGCCAGCGCATCGAGAAGAAGAAATAACGGATGAAGTCCTTGAAGGGCCGCAGAGTGTGGCGTTTGACCAGGCTGAAAATAAAATGCATATTCATAAAGCTATTCTGGAACAGTTTGTAAACAACATCCAGGAATAGTCAACTAACGGATCGAGAGCGAATGAGTGTAGATAAAATTGTGCTTGCCTATTCAGGCGGCTTAGATACATCAGTAATATTAAAATGGCTGCATGAAGAATATCAGTGCCCTGTCATTGCCTATGCCGCAGATGTAGGGCAGCAGGAAGACTGGGATGCAGTGCGTGAAAAAGGTTTGGCGACTGGCGCAGAGAAAGTTATTATCTCAGATCTGCGTGAGGAATTTGTCAGGGATTATATCTTTCCCGCTTTTCGTGCCAATGCCATTTATGAAGGCTCTTATCTGCTTGGTACATCACTGGCGAGACCTGTTATTGGTAAAGAACAGGTGCGTATTGCTGCTCTTGAGGGTGCTGATGCTGTGAGCCATGGTGCAACAGGGAAAGGAAATGATCAGGTTCGTTTTGAGCTGGCTTACCTCGCTCTTAATCCCCGCCTGCAGATTATCGCTCCTTGGCGTATCTGGGATCTTAATTCAAGAAACAAGCTATTAGCTTTTGCCCAGGAACACAATATTCCTGTCCCTGTGACCAAAGAAAAACCGTACAGTTCTGATGAAAATTTGCTTCATATCAGCTTTGAAGGCGGCCTCCTCGAAAACCCGTGGAATGAACCAGAAGAAGATATGTTCAAACTGTCTGTTTCTCCTGAAAACGCTCCGGATAAAGCTACTTATATAGAAGTAGAGTTTCAAAACGGAAGCCCGGTAGCAATAGACGGGCAGGCAATGAATCCGGTTGAGCTTTTGACAGCACTCAATAAATATGGTGGAGAAAATGGCATTGGCCGTCTTGATATGGTTGAGAACAGGTTTGTCGGGATGAAGTCAAGGGGTGTTTATGAAACACCTGGTGGTACGATCCTGCGGAGTGCTCATTGCGACCTTGAAACCATCACCATGGACAGGGAGGTGCTGCGTATTCGTGATAGTCTGGTGCCGCGTTATTCAGAGCTCGTCTACAATGGGTTTTGGTTTTCACCTGAAATGGAATTGCTGCAAAAAACCATTGATGAAACTCAGAAAACAGTGAACGGGGTTGTGCGTCTTAAATTATATAAGGGGAACTGTATTCCAGTTGGTCGTAAGTCTGACAACTCGCTGTATCATGAAAGTTACGCCACCTTTGAGGAAGATGAGGTGTATAACCAAGCCGATGCAGCTGGTTTTATTAAATTAAATAGTTTGCGCCTTCAAATTCAGGCCCTTAATCGAAAATAATAGCCTTATATGAGTAATTCTACCAACGAGAAACAATCGGGCAAGCTCTGGGGGGGACGTTTTTCCCAGGCCACGGCCACCTCTGTTGAGGCATTTACAGCCTCTGTTCACTATGACTGTCGCCTGTATCGCCAGGATATAGCCGGCTCAACTGTTCATGCGGCCATGCTTGCCCGTCAGGGCTTGATAACAGAAGAGGAACGGGATGCCATCACTGGCGGCCTTGAAGAGATTGGTCGTGAGATTGATGCGGGTGCCTTTGTTTTTCGCCCTGAACTGGAAGATATTCATATGAATATCGAAAAGGCGCTTACTGATAAAATAGGTGCAGCAGGCGAAAAACTGCATACAGCCAGAAGTAGAAACGATCAGGTATCTCTTGATATTCGACTCTATCTGCGCGATCAAAGTCAGCAGCTTGATCAACTGCTTGGGCAAGCCCAAAAGGGTTTTGTGGCCCTTGCCAGAAAATATCTTGGGGTCTATATGCCAGGGTATACCCATTTGCAGAGAGCTCAGCCGGTAATGCTGTCCCATCATCTGCTTGCTTATTATGAGATGCTTGAGCGAGATCGAGGCCGCCTTGCCGACTGCGTGAAGCGCATGAATTTGTTGCCTTTAGGGGCTGCTGCCATGGCAGGAACTGGTTTGCCAATTGACCGTGAATTTGTCGCAAGGGAGCTCGGTTTTGCAGGTGTAACGGCAAACTCCATGGATACTTCGGGAGACAGAGATTTTGCTCTGGAATTTCTGTTTTGTCTTAACGTGATCCAGCTTCATTTAAGCAGGCTTTCTGAAGAGCTGGTGCTCTGGTCAAGTAAAGAGTTTGAGTTTGTTGATATTGGAGACCGTTATTGTACTGGATCTTCTATTATGCCACAGAAGAAAAATCCTGATATTCCAGAACTTATCAGGGGAAAAAGTGGTCGAGTTACTGGTAACCTCATGGCTCTTCTCATGACGGTCAAGGGCTTGCCTCTTACCTATAATCGCGACCTCCAGGAAGACAAAGAAGCCATATTTGACAGTTTGGATACGGTTCAGGCGAGTCTTTCCATAACAGCTGAGGTATTGGACAACCTGTCTTTTCAGATA
>CAMYOP010000179.1 GCA_947260045.1 uncultured Desulfobulbaceae bacterium | reverse complement strand
AATTTAATGAGGACCAAAGAAAAAAGGAAGATAAACTTCCGTCCTTACTTTTTTATCATACTAGCCTTGGTTTTTTGGGCAGATGCAAGCTGGGCCATGAAGCTCAATCCACCTGTAATAGTTCCTCTCCCCTCCCTCGCCTTCGATAATCAGGGAATAACATATTATACTGCAGCCAATGATATCCTCACTGTGGATGCGTTTCCCATTGCTATTCTAGTTTCTCCAACTGATCCACCTCGATTTATAAACCCCACTTTATTACCAGCAGATGACGAAGTTTTTTTTATTCAGGTGGAGGTTGATGCTACTGGCTCCCTTGTCGGCGGAGTTCCAGGCGATGACCTTATTGTCAGGGGCGAAGTCGACCTTGACGGCGATACCATAATCGATGCCGCCGGCGTTCTCTTGACCGGAGAAATTATTGCCTTTGGCTACCAGGATTCAGGTGGAACAACTGATTTTTATGATTTTATATTCCGCCTTACCGGAGGAGAACTGGCTCACCTTTATGCCGGCCAGGATTTATATGTCGACATGACCAGTGAACGGTCAGACTTTATCGAAGATTTCACAATTGATTTCAGCGGTGGCTCGAAAGGTGATTTACGGGCCATCCCGATGGAATGTGCCGGTACAATAGGCGATTATGTCTGGCTCGATGCAAATAATAATGGCATTCAGGATGATGGCGAGGCTGGCATTAATGGGGTCGAACTCACCCTTGATGATGGCATGGGCAACATCACCACAACAATCACCAGCACTGGTGGCCCCTTATCTCAGCCAGGGTATTATAGTTTCGAAAATCTCTGTACCGGAGATTATACAGTTTCGGTTAACCAGAACACTGTACCCGCTGAGTATGAACCTTCAGAAGTAGGAGCATTTGGCAGCACTCCAGAAAACGACTCTAATGAGCACAGTGGAACTTCAGTAACACTCACAGGTGACACTCCAAGCGATACCACCATAGATTTCGGCTATATTCCGCCCTGTACTGGCCAGATAGGCAATTATGTCTGGATCGATGCAAATAATAACGGTATTCAGGATGATGGCGAGGCCGGTATTGATGGAGTCGAGCTCATCCTTGATGACGGCATGGGAAATGTGATTACCACCACTACATTTACCGGTGGCCCCCTTTCCTTGCCAGGTTATTATAATTTCGAAAATCTATGCGCTGGAGATTATACAATTTCTGTTAACCAGAACACTGTACCCGCTGGGTATGAGCCTTCAGAAGTAGGTGCCCTTGGTAGCACTCCAGAAAACGACTCTAATGAGCACAGTGGAGCTTCAGTAACACTTCCTGATAACTCTTCAAGCGATTTCAGCATAGATTTCGGCTATGTTATGCCCTGCAATGGCAAGATAGGCAATTATGTCTGGATCGATTCCAACAATAACGGTATCCAGGATGATGGTGATGCTGGCGTTAATGGGATAGAAATTATCCTTGATGACGGTATGGGCAATGTGATTACCACCACGACATTTACCGGTGGAAATAGTACCAAACCTGGCTTTTACCTCTTCCAGGGTTTATGCCCCGGCACCTATACAGTTTCAGTAAATCCTGATACTGTACCAATGGAATATGAACCTGCAGTGATAAATGCTCCGGGAAGCACAGGAGTAAATGACAGCAATGACCACAGTGGTACCATAGTAACTCTTACCAACAACTCTCCCACAGATTATAATACAGATTTTGGCTATATTATACCCTGTGCCGGGATGATTGGCGATTATGTCTGGCTTGATGCCAACCGTGACGGCATTCAAAATGATGGTGAAGCCGGCATCAACGGCATCGAAGTTATCCGTGATGACGGCAAGGGTAATGTGGTTACCACCACTACAATTACTGGTGGTCCAGCCAACAAACCAGGGTATTATCAATTCCAGGGCCAATGCGCTGGTGACTACACCATTTCAGTAAATCCTGATACAGTCCCAATGGGATATGAACCTACAGCAGTAGGCGCTGACGGGAGCACAGAAGATACTGACAGCAATGACCACAACGGACACCTGGTAACTCTTACTGACAACTCATCCACCGATTATGATACAGATTTCGGCTACATCGTCCCCTGCACAGGAATGGTAGGCGATTATGTCTGGGATGACATAAATGGTAACGGCATCCAGGATGATGGAAACGCCGGTATAAATGGCGTTGAGGTAATACTGGATGATGGCATGGGGCTCATGATGACCGCAACCACTTTTACAGGTGGGCCAAACAATGAGCCAGGGTATTATGAGTTCCAGGGCTTGTGCGCTGGCACCTACACTATTTACGTTGACCCTACAAGCCTTCCGGGTGGCTATATACCAACAAGAATCGAGACACCTGGCAGCAACAGTGCAAATGACAGTAATGACCCAGTTGGTACCACGGTAATTCTAACAGATGATAATACTGATGACCCAAGCATTGACTTTGGTTATGTAAAGCCTGCGGCTATCGGCGACTATATCTGGGAAGACCTTAATAATAATGGTATTCAAGATGATGGTGCCACGGGTATCGCAGATGTGCCTGTAATGCTTTATGACTGCAATAATGACATGTTGGTCGCAGAAACAATAAGCGATGAAAATGGTTTCTATATATTTGAGAACCTCCTACCGGGGAGCTATTACATAAAAGTTGTAACCGACGGCTATGAAGTAAGCCCAGCCAATCAAATAGCTGATGAAGCCTTAGACAGCGACATAAACAATATGGGATTCTCCACCTGCGTCGACCTCACACCCGGTGAGTACAATGACACCGTGGATGCGGGCCTCTTCAAGCCAGATACCTGCATCCAAATTGTGAAGGAAGTGAGTGTTGATGGCGGAATGACCTGGTATCCTGCGGATACTGAACTTGATGCGCCACTGGCAACTGTCAATGATACCTGCGTCGACGACACTAACTACAACAGCAATTCTAATACCAATTTCAACAGCAACTCCAATTCTAACTATAACAGCAATTCTAATACCAATTACAACAGCAACTCCAACTTCAACGGAAATGTCGACGTTCCGGTCACAGGAGTCATGTACAGGTTGAAAGTGACCAACTGTGGCAATGTCGACCTGACCGATGTAAGTATTACCGACAATGACCTGTTTATCAGCGTCAACCTCGGACCGCTTTCGGTCGGTGCCAACACGGGATGGATTACAGCTGACAATCCTGGCTTTGAGAATCTTGATCAGCCGTGTCAGTGTGAACTTCCAGGCCCCAATGAAAATATTGCTCAGGCCGTAGGATACTACCAATCCATTCCAGTATCTGCAGAAGATGCCGCTTGGGTAAATTGTGAGACAGATAGCAATACCAATAATAACAGCAACACAAACAGTAATACCAACAGTAATTACAACAGCAATACTAACAGCAATATCAATAGTAACGCCAACAGCAATACAAATAGCAGTTCATACAGCTGGTACAGGTGGTAATTATCTGAATTGAAAATCGGAAATGGAAGGGATCTCCCCTCTCCTTCCATTTCTTTAAAAATTCACGCAAACAATGAAAAACTATTTTCAAGGGAGGTGCTTAGAATTTATTACGGCACCTCCCTTTCTTCATGTTACGCTCCTTATTATTGCTCTCACTACGATTTTTGCATGGATTCAATTCGCAGTTCCGTGGCTTGTTGCCTTTGATGGTTCCTTTCACATCAAGTACAGTTATATTCTTGGTCAGGAAGGTTTTATCGACAAACTTCCCTGGCTTCAATACACCATTCACCGTGACAACTATCGAGACCACCACCTTCTCTTTCACTATCTCCTCATCCCCTTTACCTTTGGAGATCTGAACCTGGGCGGTAAAATTGCCACCGTTTTCTTTGCAGTCTTGATGGGGCTCTCCATGTATCTGGTCTTCACGAGATCGAAAGTGAAATACCCAATCGTGTGGAGCCTTGCCATGGTGCTTTCCTCGGAACCCTTTCTTTTTCGCATGTCCATGCTTCGCGTTCAGGCCATTTCTCTTGCTCTTCTAATATTCATGTGTTTTCTCTATATGGAACGGAGGCTTATCCTTATCTATTTTGCCTCCATTATTTTCGTCTGGCTCTATGATGCCTTTCCCCTTCTTCTTACCCTGGCCTTTATATTTGCCATCTCCAAGCGCCTTATCGACGAAAAATGGGATCTCAGTCCGTTGATTTTCACCCTTCTTGGGGTTTTAACAGGCATGGTTCTTAATCCCTACTTCCCTGAAAACATGACTTCTCTTTTTTACAATATTTGGCGGACAATTTTTTTTAATGTCAAAGGGATAGAGTTGGGAGGGGAATGGAATCCATATGACACCTGGTCTCTTTTTAAAAATTCAACACCTGTGTTCATTGTCTTTTTTGGTACCATTCTCAGCCTTCCCCTGATAAAAAAAATAAAATCAGAAGAGTTTGCCGCCCTTTGCCTGAGCATTATTTTTTTAATCCTCACCCTGAAGGCCAGAAGGTTTATTGAGTACTGGCCAGCATTTGCTTTCCTTTCAGCTGGGCTGGTTATCGGCCGAAGAGCCAACCTCAAGTTACAGGCGGGATTAATGATATTGGTACTTCCTTTTTTTATTTTTAATATGAAAAATGGCATTGCTGAAACCAAAGCTACCATCAATCCAAAGATATATGAGGGATCATCCAAATGGCTTCTAAAAAATTCTTCTCCTCAAGACATTGTCTTTAATGCTGACTGGGACGATTTTCCTTTTCTATTTTTCTATAACACTAAAAATTATTATATCGTCGGCCTTGATCCAATGTATCTCTACTCCTTTGACAGTGAGAAATCGAGACTTTACAAGGCTATTACCCGAGGACGAGTAAATAACCCAAGTCGTTTTATTTTAAAAGATTATGGCGCACGGTATGTGTTTCTTGACAGGGCACATCAAAAACTCTTAAAGAAACTCATGGCTGATTCCGGTGCAAAGAAAGTTTTTGAAGATAAAGGTGGCTATGTCTTCGAAGTCCTGCCAGCTCCTATCAGTAAAAAAAAACGGGGTGGTGGCAAAAAGCCAGAATCAATGGGAGAAAAAAAAGAATAGTCGGGGATTACGGTGCTTTCACCTTGCCAATACGTAAATATTCTAAACCGCCCAACAGGTGGACGAGACTCATTTTAATAAAAACAAGCAGAGAAAGACTCAATGCCTCCTCCGGCGTGACCCCTGCTTGAGGAAAAAGCATAATATAACCAGCCTCTCGGATACCAAGACCGGCAATAGAAATAGGAAGAGCAGAGAGCAGAGTTATCATTGGAATGAACATGAGAAAAAATATAAGCGGAATTTTAATACCCAAAGCAATAGAAACAAAGTAGACACTGAGAATATTCATCCCCTGAACGATTAGCCCTAAAGCCAATCCATGCACTATGATCGCTCCCCTTTCTTTGTATTCCATAAGAGGAGCATAGAATGAGCGTAAAAATTGTATCCTTCCCCAGTTGAGTTTCCAAAGAAAAAAGCTACCCAGAGTTATTCCTCCTAAAAAGGCCAAAAGATACCATAACACTTCACTATCTTTAACATAGGAGTATCCTGTCAGTAAGCCAAAAAAAGCGATCAAGGCCAAGGCTATCAATCCCATATAGCGATCCATGAAAACAGCAGCTACAGAAAGACCGCCCTCACCTGTCTCTCGGTAGAGATAATAAGTCTTTACAGCGTCCCCTCCAATTATGCCTGGCAAAAAGGTATTGAAAAATGATCCTATAAAATAGAGCGAAACCAATTTCAAATACTGGAGCCCTTTGGGTAAAAAAAGAGACCATCGTTTTGTAGAGACGAAAACAGTAGCAAAATAAATGAACAAACTAAGAAAATAGAAGGGAATTTCTATTTGTAGAATTATCTCAAGGACAGCATCAAGGTCTAGGCGGGAAAAAAAGAGAGTAAGAAGTATGACACTAAACCCTAATTTAATAACGAAACTAATTCTTTTTTTCAATTGGCAGAATCCTCAGCATGTGGGCTAATTTTTTTTTTGGACTTTCATGGCATATCTGAACGATCATTTTACCA
>CAMYOP010000178.1 GCA_947260045.1 uncultured Desulfobulbaceae bacterium | reverse complement strand
GTGCTCGATGCTTTTGCTGAATTTTCGCCGCGCATGGTAGAAATTGCAGAATTATTTTTTGAGAAAAAATGGATTCATGCACCCATTCAGGTCGGAAAACGAGGGGGAGCTTTTGCTCATCCCTGTGTGCCAGAAGTCCATCCCTATGTGATGGTCAATTATACTGGTACGCTCCGTGATGTTGAGACAGTTGCCCATGAATTGGGCCACGGAATTCACCAATATTTAGCTGCTGATCTTGGCTATTATAACTCTGATACACCTCTTGTCCTTGCAGAAACGGCAAGTGTTTTTGCCGAGTTTCTTGTCTTTCAGGCAGAGCTTAAACTCCTGGAATGTGATGCCCGCCGTGCCTTTATCTGTCAGAAAATTGAATCCACCTTTGCCACCGTCTTTCGTCAGATTTCAATGAACCGTTTTGAAGAAAAGATGCACAATGGACGGCGTGAACATGGTGAGCTTTCTGCTGAAATGCTCTCCACCTATTGGCTGGAGACTCAGAAACCTATGTTTGGAGATGCGGTAACACTCACTGATGATTATGCGTCCTGGTGGTCTTATATACCTCATTTCCTCAGCACCCCCGGTTATGTCTATTCCTACGCCTTTGGCGAATTGCTGGTCCTGGCGCTTTATGCACGCTACCAAAAAGAAGGCGAGGCTTTTGTCAGCAAATATCTTGAATTGCTGGCAGCAGGCGGCAGTGAAACACCCTATGATTTGCTTAAGCCTTTTGGCATTGATCTGACGGATAAGGAATTTTGGTCTGGCGGCCTGGATGTTATCGAGCAAATGATTGTCGGCATAGAGGCTTAAGACCTGGTAGAAGACATGCAGCCACAGCAAGCCTTATTTCGAACCGATGAAAAAATAATTTTAGCTTCAGCCTCCCCCAGGCGAAAAGATTTTTTTGATGGTCTGGGTTTTGATTATTCCACCCAAACGGCCTCAATCCTTGAAGAAGCCAGGCCAGGTGAGGATGCAGAACAGTTTGCTTCCCGCCTTGCTTTGGAAAAAGCAGAGGCCATCGCAATGAAGGATCCCGACGCCTGGGTGGTTGGGGCAGATACTGTGGTTGTCTTTAATAAGACGCTTTTGGGAAAACCAAAAGATCAGGATGATGCCTTTGCCATGATGTCTCGTTTAAATGGGAACGAGCACGAAGTGACCACTGGTTTTGCCCTTATATGCCAGAACGAAAAAATTAAGATTAGCAAAACTTCCACAAGCAAAGTTACCTTCCATCACTTTGATGATTCTGTGCTCTGGGCCTATGTCCAGACGGGTGAACCCATGGACAAGGCTGGTTCCTATGGAATCCAGGGAATAGGGTCTTTTCTGGTCCGCCGTATATCCGGGTCCTGCTCAAATGTTATTGGGCTCCCGGTCAGTGAACTTGTCACAGAACTTTTACGAAATGGCGTTATCAGCTAATGAATACAAGGAATTCATACCTTTTGTTACGAATGGATAATGTTTTATAAATATTTCACTGATAGCCTACACTCGATCAAGGGCATTCCCATGGATGAGTGATCATTTTTGCTCTTACAGGGTTTTGCTCAACATAGTGCACTATTTATTGCATCAGATAGTCTCAGCTACAAACGAGACAGGAAGAAAAATGCCTCTTGAAAAGATTGGGTTCAGTGTTCTGCACTACCAATTTATTTATCTCTTTTACACAATATTAGTTAAACAGATAGTACTATAATGGAGAGACTATCAAACGAAATCCAATATGATTAGGGCTTGGAAAACCTGGCGCATTTTGTAGTGCAGCATCTCTGCTCGCTGAACGAGACATAAAGGGCCAGCTTCCATAACTGCCACCGCGATGTACGCGGTACGTACCGTCTGTTGGCCCTAACGGATCTTTATCATTGTCAATTTCTGTGTAATAGTCATTGTCATACCAATCCTGGCACCATTCCCATACATTCCCATGCATATCATATAATCCCCAGCGATTAGCTTGTTTTTGGGCAATTGGTTTTTTTCCGGTTAAATGAGCTGGAGCTCCGGTACTTGTTACCAGAGCATCATTAAATAAATACCAACCCATTGCGTGAAGATTACTATTAAAGCCAATAGTCTCCATATCGTCAGCGTTAAAATGTTTGGGATTAGCATAGGCTGTATTTGTGCCCGCACGAGCAGCATACTCCCATTGAGCCTCAGTTGGAAGACGGTACCCTTTACATGCATAGTCAATGCTAATACCTGTGCAATCCAAACCATTACCAGCTGTTGATAAACAATCTGTAAGAATGTAGCATTTGTCACGTCCTTCTATTTGCGACAACATATTTGCAAAATAAGCAGCCTCAGACCAAGTAACTCCTATAGGATAATTATCTCCAACATTACCACTCGTAGGGCTGTTACCAATCACATTTTTCCACTGTTTCTGAGTAACTTCTGTTGTCTGAATATAGAATGGTTCTGATAACGTTACTTTGTGTTGAACTTCCTTAACAGACCGGCCAGGCTCACTTAAAGGGCTACCCATTGTGAAGCTTCCGGCAGGGACGAGTGTAAACATCATATCAAGTTTATTCTTATATGTTTGGGGGCATGGCGGCAATTCCAAAGTGCCTATGACTCCTTTTCTTCTGTTGTTGGAGAAAGTCTTACCTTTTATAACATCTTCAGCAGTCGCATTTCCCACTGAGGAACAATTAAGGGGGATAACAACCACTTGTTCAGCGGCAAATACTACAGGGTTCAATATGAATACAGAAAGTGTAACAAATTTCAACAAATGCTTGCTCAAGAACAACCTTTCCATCAGAAGACCTCAAATATCAATAATAATCGGGATAAAATTTTAGTTTAAAAATCTCTAATGAATTTCTGATTACCCAGAAAAGATATTATGTTTCTGCAAGGCTGTATTCATAACACTTAAGAGGTAGACCCTGTACTTTCATCAGGTTGAGGTTTAATTGGTGGAGGTTTAGGTTTAAATGATGGCGGTAAAGATGGAGGAACAGTCGGTAGCTCTGGTTCAGGAGGTTTAGTAGATATTGGTGGACTCGGTTTGTCAGGTACCGGGTTGATCCCCGTCGGTGGAGAAGGAGGAACCGGGTCACTTGGAGGAGAACTCACAGGTGGAGGTTCTGGTTTTGGAGCCACAGGATCTTCTTTAGGTGGAGCTGGCTTGTCTGGAGGTGGTTCTGGCCTGGGATCTCCTGTTGATGGACTGTCTACCGGATCTGGTTTACCACCAGGAGCAGGTGTAGGCTGTGGGTTATAATTGGAACCTGAAGGTTCAGGTGGTGTGACTGAAAATACTTCATTCAATAGATCATAGAGTACCTGAGGGGCATACCTTGCCCCCTCCACCAACTGATCATAGGCTGGTAACCCTGTCTTGATTTGTGCCTGATTTCGCAAATAATCCCTTGTTGCAATCCGGATCAGGTTAATCCGCCACGGCCTGTCCAGTATCCCTATTTGCCTATCCAGGGCGGCTTCTTCGGCTGCAGGAAGTGCGATTGCCTTGATTGCAAAAAATAAAGATACTACTGTGACAAACAGTACAGTGGCAAGCATTCGCTTACATTGGGAGGCCAGGGATACATTTTTTTTATTCTTCAATTGCGTCAGCCTCCATTAATAATAAACACTGAGTGCAGCACTAAATATGTTTCTCTCATACCTGGCATAATCGGCATCCGAATCTGCGGTGGAATAAGTGTAGCTCAGTTCCAGTGAAAGCAGGTCACTAAAAAAAGAGCGCTGCAGGGATGTATAAAAAGTCCAGATGTCATCCAACCTGCCAACCGGATAATATTCCGGATAATCGGCCTGCTGGTAAGACTCCTGTCCATACAACCGTAATTCAAACGGCAGGTTGACAGTCAAAGACAAGGTCGCATCGTTAGACCGTAATTCATTCTGATATCCTTCGGCATTCACGACTCTGTAGCTGTAATTGAGCCCCACGATAAAATTATTGTCCATCAAATAGATATAATTATGCAGTCCCACATCATATTCATCTCCGTCAAGGGAGTAATATTGCGCCCATTCAGTATCATTCTCGTACTCTCTATTGTCCCAGGACGTAAAAAGAGTTGAGGCCACCATTTCATGCCAGTTGTATTGGAAACTCAGTTTAGTGCCACTTATTTTGGAATAATCTCTCCAACCAAGCCGGGTGTCGCTTGCATGGAGGTCAAGCCTACCATTATAGAATCTGTCAAAAATTGTTCCGCTGCGGCTGAAAAACAAGTTTAAATCCTGACTGAATAAATCGTAGGCTGCAAAATCATGATCCTCATACTCAGATCCAGAAAGCGAATATCCAAGACCTATAGTCAGGGGGCTATTGTCTATTTTTTGATCCGGCCAGCGAATTTCAGCATAAAATGAATAATTAAAAAACAGTGACTCTGTCGGTGTATTATCGTCACTGCTGGAGGGTCTGAGTACAACATTATCATCGTATGACAAAGCCCCCCTCAGGTAAACATTCCAGCGATTGTCATCGGAAATTGCTTGTGACGAATCCTCCAATGCTTCCAGCTCAGGGAGGATTTCCCTGGCAAAACGACCGTATTCAGACTCGGGTGCAAGACTTATGACTTTTGCCAGAACAATCACCGCTTCCCTGATACTCCCTCTATAGGCCAATGCCTGGCCGAGATAATACTGACAGGCAACACTGTCAGGATCAATTTCCAAGGCTTTGAGCAGAACCATTACAGCTGCATCATGATACCCCGTCTCCATAAGGCAGACACTTTGAATTCGCAAAAGCAAAACATCATCAGGCCTTGTTTTGAGAAGCTTTTTGACCTCGTCATATGCTCGGCCGTAGTCTCCGGCATTGACCAGGCTACCAGCTTTTTGCCAATACACCTCTTTTGCAAAAAGTTGATATGGGAGAAGCAGGGCCACCAAAAGCAAAAAGAGGCAGAACCTCTTACAAGCTCTACTCGGAGTATGAAGCAGTTGTTGCATGTTCATGTTTTTTAATTGTGCTATGGGTAAAATTATTCCTGGCATGCAAAATAACGCTGGTTTCGCATGGAACCATTGATATTTTTATAAAGAGCCAAAAAACAAGCCGGAGAACAAATCTCCGAAATATCTCGCATGTGTCAGGTAATTGAGATCTTTCAATTATCTCGCATGTGTCAGGTAATTGAGATCTTTCAATTCAGTATGATGAATGGCCATCTTCTACATCAAGAAACCCTTATTCTATCATGGGATTATATCTGCCACTTTTCTCGATTTCTTTCATCCTTTCAGCAATATCAGCGGCTGATGCACCACTTTGATCAATTTCGTAAGGATCGCCGGGAGTTGACTGGATGTAGTTGTAGTAATGATGTGACGTACCTCCGGGAGGGGTTCCACCTGTTGTATCATTCTCTTCACCCTCGGGAAAGCGTGGACCACCAATAAAAACCTGTTGTACATGACCACGACGACGAAATCCATCTGGGACATTTCCTTCGTCGCCACCGTCAACTGTTTTTTTCTGTTTTGGATCATTAATATTCCCAAAAGCAGCCTCAAAAGAAGCCTCAATACCAGCATCTTCTGCGTCATCTACACCCTTAGCAGCAGCGCTGACAGAATTGGCCTCACGGTTAGTTTGGTCTGCTATAAAATTACCAAGAGCTTCCTCATCCTTTGCTTTATCAGACGCATTATATGAATCAACCTCGTCTTCTGTAAAAGTAATCTCATCTGGTTGTTTTTGATTCTCTTGCTCTCCCTCAGTATCCTGCCCCAGAATAAGCGATCCAAATCCAGGATGAGTATACGGTTGTGGATTCCTGAAATCTTCCAGAAGCCTACCACCAGGAGTATCGTTGCGGTCAATTCCGCCAACCTGGTTTGAGGCACCGTTGTTTGGCATTTCGTATCCTTCCGGCAGACCTCGGTCAATTTGACGATTGTCCATGTTCGCCCTCTCTATGATGACCTGGTGATTTCTGTGGAAATCAGGGATGTTTGGTTTATTGAAATCTATTTGGTCAGGAAGAGTAGATATTGAGGCCGGAGGTACTTGGGGTTTTGTAATAATTGCTGGAGGCCGTATGTTCACAAGATGTTTGTCTGATTTCTGTTTGACAATTTCTTTTTG
>CAMYOP010000177.1 GCA_947260045.1 uncultured Desulfobulbaceae bacterium | reverse complement strand
CAGCAATTCCAGGTTGTCGAACTCAATTACACCTGGTACCAGATGGTTCAGGCTCAGTCCCTTGCCCGTATGCTTGACCGGGTTCCGAGTAATTTTCGTTTTGCAGCCAAACTGACACGGACCATGACCCATGAAATAGCAGACGACTGGTACAAGCAGGCGCTGAAATTCACACAGGGTTTAAGTCCTCTTCTCAAAGCGGGTCAGCTCTGTGCTGTCCTGATTCAACTTCCCCCCACTTTCAGGCGTAATAGAGAAAACAGACTTTATCTGGCACGACTTCTTGATACCCTTAGCGATTTGCCCCTGGCCATTGAATTCCGTCATCGCTCCTGGGCCCTGGACAGTGTTTTTGCAGGGCTTGAGGAAAGAGCAATAAGCCTGGTGACCGTCGATATTCCTGGACTTTCCCATCTTTTCCCCTGTCTGGATGTTGTCACCAACCCAAATCTCTTCTATGTTCGCTTCCATGGCCGCAACACAAAGGGTTGGAAATCTGGCACCATGCAGCAAAAATTCGATTATGACTATCAGGAAAAGGAACTCAGAGAGTGGATCGACAACAAACTTCCAAAAATGAGCAAGCAATGCAGCCAAGGCCTTCTCTTTTTCAATAATCACGTCGCAGGTCAGGCGGTACGCAATGCGAAAAGTATGACTTATCTTTTAAAGACAAAAAGTTAAAAACATCTTCTGATAATCATTCAGACCTTTTGTCCTTCCTCACCTTGACAAATGTTAATGTTTATATTTACATTATATTAACATTAACTTTATATCTCCCATAATTCATCCACTTTTTACTGGACCATGGAACGTAGTATCATCCATCTCAATATCGCAGATTTCGGCGTGGCTGTGGAACGTCTTGAAGACAACAGCCTCAAAGGCAGGCCCCTCATTCTTGCACCACCAAATGTCCGCGGCCTGGTGTATGACATGAGTGAGGAAGCGTACCGCGAGGGTGTGCGCAAGGGAATGCCCATTAAAAGAGCCCGCAGATTATGCAGGGCTGCCACCTTGCTCTCCCCACGACCAGAGCGCTATCTCCTGGCAATGGATACAGTTATAAAAACAGCCAGACACTATACGCCGCTGGTGGAACGTTCCAGCGGTGACGGCCACCTTTTCCTTGATGTCACTGGCACCCACCGTCTCTTTGGCCCTGCACCCGACATTGGCTGGAGAATACGTAAATCAATCCGACATGATCTTGGTTTTGAGCCTATCTGGTCAGTCGCCCCAAGCAAATTGGTCGCCAAGGTTGCCAGCCGTCTGGTAAAACCGGTGGGCGAGTATATTGTGTCAGCAGGCGAAGAACAGGATTTCCTGTCTCCTCTGCCCCTGTCGATTCTTCCCGGGCTCAACAGATCAGACCTGCTCCGTCTGCGAGAATTTAACCTGCGCTCGATCATGCAGACAGCTTCTCTTTCCATGCAGCAATTATCAATTATCTGTGGATCTAAAAGCTATTTTCTCTACCAGGCTGTTCGCGGTATTGACCCCTCACCAATCCTGCCGCCTGCAAACAAACGAGACAGCATATTGTTTCATCACCATTTTGCAGGTGACACCAATGATGATCAGACTGTACGGGCAGCACTTTCAGGACTTGTCGAACAGGCTGGCCATAATCTGCGCGAACAGGGGCTTGGCACCTGTCGCCTTGTAGTTGAACTTGAATATTCTGACACATTTCGGCTTGCCCGTCATGCTGCCAGCAAAACAGCACTTCATGACAACATGAACTTAAACCGTCTGGCAATTACCGCTTTATACCGTGGTTGGCGCAGACGGATACGTCTGCGTAGAATTTCCCTGTCGTGCCATCGCCTGGTTCGTCCTGCCAGACAACTCTCGCTTTTCTCCCAGACTAACCAGCACCAGCAAAAACAGGAAAAACTGTGCGCAGCCCTTGACCAAATCCAGCACAAATTCGGTGCAAATCGTGTCAAACGGGGCATTCAGCTCATTAATTGACAATTATAATTTCAGCTTAACCGTTCATAACAATGTCTAAAATCCTTCTTGGTGTCCACTCTCACTATTCTCTTATGCGCGGGACCGCTGGAGTTCAAGCAATCTGCAGACAGGCATCCACCCTGGGTTACACCCATATCGCCCTGACAGACCGCAATAATCTTTATGGCCTCTGGCCCTTTTTGAACGCCTGTAAAAGTGAAAAAATCCGCCCGATTATCGGTGCTGAAATCACTGATCAAAAAAATGGTATACGAGCTTTTTGCCTGGTGAAAAACAGCAGCGGCTACAGCACACTGTGCCAGCTATTGAGCACGCGTCACCTTGATAAAAATTTCAACCTGAAAGCAGTGCTCCCAGAATACAGCAGAGGTCTGTGTATTATGACAGACAACAGTGCTCTGCTGGAGCTCTGGCATGATCAAGGACTAGAAGTCATTGCCGCCCTTGCCTGCAAGCCAGACAAAAAATCTTTTCAGCTACGAGAGCTGGCCAAAAAACGTGGAATAATGAGTGTGGTCGTAGCAGACAGCTATTTTTTACGTCCTGCTGGCCACAAATTACACCAGCTTCTACGGGCAATTGACACAAACACCACCTTCAGTCGTCTTGCCCCGAGCGAATGCGTGTCAAGGGATCACTGGTTGACCGCTCCAGCTGATTTTGCAAAACGCTTTACCATCTGGCCAGAAGCTATCAATAATGCCAGTCATATTGCCAGGCAATGCACCTTTGACGGGCCAGATTTCGGCCTGGTGCTGCCACCCTACAAAAACATCAGTACTCTGGAGGCAAACCAGGAACTCAAAGAAAAAGCCTTCCAGGGCGCACGTTCACGCTATGGCGACAAGCTGGAGCAGAAAGTGGTATCGCGACTGGAGCATGAGCTCAAAGTAATTGGCGATATGGGCTTTTCCACCTATTTTCTGGTAGTCCACGACATTGTCCGACCTGTCAGTCGTACCTGTGGACGCGGTTCAGGGGCAGCCTCCCTGGTTGCCTACTGTCTGCGTATCACCAATGTTTGTCCAGTCAAACACAAGCTCTACTTTGCCCGTTTTCTGAACCCTGGACGTCAGGATGCCCCTGACATTGACATTGATTTTGCCTGGGATGAGCGCGATGCCATCATTAAAATGGTCTTGGAAAAATATGGAGAGCATGCCGCCATGGTCTGTAACCATGTCTGTCTCAAACCGCGCATGGCAATTCGTGAAACAGCGAAAGTCTTTGGCCTGCCAGATGATGAAATAGGCAGGGTTAGCAAAAGGCTCCCCTGGTTTCGCTCTGGTCCAGATAAAAATAATCTTCTCGATACACTCAAGAAAATGCCAGAACTGCGTGATGTTGATTTTGACAAACCCTGGCCGGAAATCATACAGCTTTCTGAACGCCTGGCTGGCACGCCTCGTTATCTTTCTGTTCATCCTGGCGGGGTTGTGATTACACCAGAGCCAATCGCCAATTATGTTCCAATTGAACGGGCAAAAAAAGGTGTACCCATTATCCAGTGGGAAAAAGATGCCACAGAAGAGGCAGGCCTGGTCAAAATTGACCTGCTGGGAAATCGCAGCCTGGGAGTTATCCGTGACGCCATCAGCCAGCTCCAGGCCAATGGTCACCTGCTCGATGAAAACAAATGGGAACCAGAAGATGACAAGAGTACCCAAATAGAAGTTGCTGCCGGCAACACTATGGGATGTTTTTACATCGAGAGCCCCGCTATGCGTCTTTTGCAAAAAAAAGCCAGGCAGGGCGATTTTGAGCATCTGGTGATCCACTCCTCCATCATCCGGCCTGCTGCAAATGAATTTATCCGTGAATATGTCCGCCGCCTGCGTGGTGGTGCCTGGCAAGCGCTCCACCAGGAGCTGGACGGCGTATTGGACGATACTTTCGGTATCATGGTGTATCAGGAAGATGTCTCACGGGTTGCGGTCAAATTTGGCTTTTCTGATGTGGATGCCGACCGTCTGCGAAAAATCATGTCTAAAAAGGATAAATGGAAAAAACTGGCTGATTACAAAGAACAGTTTTTTGCAGGGGCCAGAGCAAAAAAAGTGGAACAGGAAACCACGGAAAAAATCTGGCAGATGATGATGAGTTTTGACGGTTATTCCTTTTGTAAGCCCCACAGCGCAAGCTATGCCAAGGTTTCTTTTCAGGCTGCTTTTTTAAAAACCCATTATCCTGCTGAGTTCATGGCAGCGGTGATCTCCAACCAGGGAGGTTTTTACTCCACCTTTGCCTACGTTTCGGAAACAAAACGTTTAGGCGTTCGCGTGCTCGCACCTGACGTAAACAAAAGTTCCATTGCCTGGCATGGCAAGGACCGCTGTCTGCGAGTCGGCTTGATGGCGGTCAAACATCTCTCCAGTCAGACCATGACCAATATCGTCGCCAGACAGCAAGAAAAACCCTTTGTGTCGCTGCAGGATTTTCTTGGCCGAGTCAAACCCGATGAGGAGGAGGCCAGAAGTCTTGTCCACGGCGGTGCCCTGGACAGCCTGATAGCGCAAAGCAAACCCAGGCAAGTGTCCAATCGCGCTCAAATGCTTTATCAACTGGCCAATTGGCAAAAGCGGAAACATCTGCCGTACAAAAATGAACTCTTTGCCAACCAGGCCGTAATGCCAGATTTTCCGCCAGAAAGTCTGCTGGCCAGATTACGAAACGAATACAGATCCCTGGGTTTTCTCTGCACACATCACCCCATCAGCCTCTTTCATAAAGAGCGTGAACGCTCCCATGGCATAGCTGCAAAAGATATTACTCATTATGTTGGCAAGCAAATCTCTTTTCTGGGCTGGCTCATTACAGCAAAGATTGTGGGTACAAAAAGCGGAGAAGCCATGGAATTTCTCACCTTTGAAGATGAAACAGGCCAGGTTGAATGTACCTTGTTTCCAAAAATCTACCGCAGACACTGCCACCTGCTCCACCGCAGGGGACCGCTGCTCTTAAAGGGAATCGTAGAAGATGATTTCGGCGCTCTCACCTTGACGGTGGAACGGGCAAGAGCTGTACAGAGGGTATAAATAAATTATAGTAATCAGGTCCGATTTGCAATTTCTGTAATACTGATAGGATAATATCTTACTTTCAAAGTCGAAACCTCAACCAGATGGATGCCTGAGGTGCTAGTGCCTTCTCTCTGGCAAAATTATCGTTCTGCTACCCTGCTACCGGAAGGGCTTTTTTAGCCTAAAGAGAGTGACTGGTCACTTTTTCTTCATGATGATTTGTTGATTCCTTGTAAGAATAGAACAATTTCCTCCCGAATTTTTTTATTCCATTTAATTTTAGCTTCTTGCTTTGACAAATTTTCAATTCCAAATAAATTTAAATCCACTGCACCATTATCTTGCACTATGCTGATCAAGGTATTAATGGCACCAAAAGATAACTTACTGTAGTTTTTCCATTTTTTAAACTTGTCTAAGGTTAGCAGTTCCCCTCTTGATGATATTAAAGCTAAAGAAACAACATGTTTTTCAGTACCATGAACAGTCCCGGTCAAAAGTGTGAAATATCCATAAGTACTGGTCTTTAGTTTTTTGATGGCCTCATCCAATTTATCACTTTGAGAAAATAATGGATTGCCCAAAATAATATTCACTGAATCACTATAATGTTGAACATAATGATCTCGGACTACTGGGATAATTATCACATCCGATTTTGGATGGGTGAAGCTGGATGGAATTGGCTCTTTGGGCTTCCTTACTTCGTTGGATTGATAGAGAGGAACGCACCCATTTGTAAAAATTACAATACAAAATAGAATGGTTATATAACTATTTGCTACAGACATTTCACATAAGTTGTTTTTCTTTTTGGTTAAGGCATAAAAATAAACATAAAAAAAGGACATTTTAATAGGTGATACTTTTTTCCTCACTCATTTCACCCTGGTTATACTGGAATATAGCTTTTACCATAATAGAAATACGGAGAAAAACCATATCAAGGATGTTCCAGAAATATGGAAATTTTCAAATAAGAACACTCCAGTATTTTTATGTATTGTAATGCGGTCACTAAAAAAGTTTTTTTGGCAGTTTTGTTTTTTACCTTATTCCTAACTGTTGGTACAGTTCAGGCAGAGTGGAATACCCAGAACTATGCAGCTACAGTAAGATTGAGCCATGAGATTGACCAGATGCTCCACGATTATCATCAATATATCGAAAAGTTAAAGCCACAGCATTTTGATAAGGATTTTGCCAATAAAGTCCATGATCTTGACCATGCAATTCATGATTTCCATGAATTTTTAACAAAAAATAAAAAAGCGAAAGCTGAGGACATCCTTGAAGATTTTAAAGGAATAGAGCTTAAATACAGAGAGAGCCAAGCACTTTTTATTCACCTTGCCCACTCCGTGCATAGTGATAAGGATGCAGGTCTACAATGGATGGATTTCAAAAGGAAAATGGAAGAACTTCATTTTTTGGTAACAGGGCATTTCAGCTGGCAGGATGTTGAACTCGACCATCATCAACATGATCATGACCATGATATTAAACATGGCGCTGATCATGGTCATGACCACTAGTAAGAATAATATGCTATGAAAATTTAACTCATTACCTCCTAGCCCAACTTTTTGCGATTCATTATCAAACTTATCTGAAATGAAGGTTTTTTGTTAACAGCAAAAATTAAAATTACGGAAGATTAATCAGTTAGCCTTTTG
>CAMYOP010000176.1 GCA_947260045.1 uncultured Desulfobulbaceae bacterium | reverse complement strand
GTGTTTTTCTGGCAGCAGGTTGAATAACTAAGGATAAATTTTAAGTGAGGTCGGCTGTGAAAAAGCTATGTATTTTATTATTGACGTTGGCACTGATTGCACTTTTCAGTGGTGGAGCCTTTTGCGAGGAGGAAGGTATTCCGGAAGAAGGCACGGTTGAGCCCGTAGAAATCGATCTGCTGACTGGCAATATTGATCAGGTAAGCAGTGATATGATCGTCATTGATGATATGTCTTATCGCTTTGACGGTAAGACGGCATATTTTGCCATTAATGGAGCTCTTGCTTCAAAGTCGATTTTGTCTCCTGGTAAATTCATCGGCTATCTCCATGAGGAAGGGCTTCTTACTGAAGTGCGTCTGATGACCCCTGAAGAGGATGAGAAGCGACCTGAACGTGTAAGAACAGGAGGAAAATCTTCTCCAGGAGAAGTCTACCAGGAAGGTGGTGTGTGGAAAAATTGATTTTTGAAAGCAACTGAAATCAGCCTGGAAGTATAAACTGAGACTCCCAGCGATATACAAAGAGAGTAAAAAGCTTGGCCCCATAGTCACCTAGGGGGCCAAGCTTTTTTTTTTGACTTACAAGAGCTGGGAAAAATGACTATCTTATAAACGTCGTAGGTTGAAATGTTTTGAAGTGTGCTGGGCATGCAGTTTTGTTGCGTTTATAAAGCAGAAAGAAGAGGCATAGAGTGACAGTTATACGTAAAGAATATCCAGTGCAGGGCATGCACTGTGCGGCATGCTCCAGCAGGATTGAAAAGGTAGTTGCAGGTGTTGATGGTGTTGAGTCGGTATCCGTCAACCTCGCGGCTGAGACTGCGACAATTACCCATGAGCCTGATTTGATCAGTCTTGAGTCTATTGTCCAGCGGATTGATGAACTGGGTTTTCAACTTATTGTTGAACAGGAGAAAAGTGAAATTGTCCAGGAATTCTCACTTAAAGGGATGCATTGCGCTGCCTGCTCTTCTCGTATAGAAAAAGTTCTCGGGAACCTGGAGGGAATCTTAAAAGCCGAAGTGAATCTGGCGGCTGAAACAGGTCTTGTTGTCTTTGATCCTACGCTTTCAAGTCGGAGAAAGATCCGGGAAGCAGTTGAACAGATAGGCTTTGAAGCTCTTCCCCTTACCGAGCAATCAAGTGGATTTGAACAAAAACAACAAGAGGTAAGGGCAAGACTTGCCAGCATGAAAAAGCGTCTTGTCACCATGCTGTTTTTTGCCTCAATCCTGCTCGTTATTTCCATGGGCCACATGCTTGGTATGCCGCTGCCGACATTTTTAGATCCGATGCACCACCCTTTCAACTTTGGCCTCAGCCAGTTATTGCTTGTCCTTCCCATTATGTGGCAGGGGAGAAGTTTTTATACCATTGGTATTCCAGCGCTTCTTCGCAAAGTTCCCAATATGGATTCACTTATTGCTGTGGGAACAGGGGCGGCTTTTATCTATTCCTGCTGGAACCTTGTTGAAATATTTCTGGGCTATGATCCACAGACAAAGGCCATGGATCTCTATTTTGAATCCGCTGGCGTCCTTATTGCTCTGGTTTCACTGGGAAAATTTTTGGAAACAAGGTCAAAGTCACACACTTCAGATGCAATTAAGCAGCTCATGCAGTTGACTCCTGACACCGCCACTCTCTTAATTGGAGAGGAGCAGGAAACGCTTCCGGTTGATGAAGTGGAAGAGGGTGACATCTTGCTGGTCAAGCCTGGCGAGCGCGTCCCTGTTGATGCTCAGGTTGTCGAAGGACACTCAAGCCTTGATGAATCAATGTTAACTGGAGAGAGTCTGCCGGTTGGTAAAAAAGAGGGTGATCAGGTTACTGGCGGCACTCTGAATAAAAATGGTGTATTGACCATAAAAGCTGTCCATGTGGGGCAGAATACTATGATTTCCCGCATTATTCGAATGGTACAGCAGGCACAGGGATCAAAAGCACCGATTGCCAGTCTGGCTGATCGTATAAGTCTCTATTTTGTCCCGATAGTCATGGTTTTCGCGCTCTGTACTGGTCTTGCCTGGTACTTTATTGGTCAGGTTGATTTTCCGCTTGCGCTCCGGTTTTTTATCGCGGTCCTGGTCATTGCCTGTCCTTGCGCCCTTGGCCTGGCAACACCAACGGCTATCATGGTTGGAACAGGCCGGGGTGCTCAGCTGGGTGTCTTGATTAAAAGCGGTACTGCCTTGGAAATGGCGGAAAGAATCGACACTGTTGTTTTTGATAAAACAGGCACACTCACCTACGGACGAACAGAATTAACTGATTTTATTGCCACAAACAGCGCATTTGCAGCAGACGAACTTCTTCGCTTGCTGGCTGCCGCTGAAAGTAGATCTGAACACCCGCTTGCTGAGGCTGTGGTCAAGGCTGCTGAAGAGAAAGACCTGCACTTGCCAGCTCCAGAGACCTTTCAGGCTATTTCCGGCAAAGGTATCGAAGCTGTTGTTGAAGGACATAAAATAATTATCGGCAACCAATCATTTATAGAAAAACAATTTGATAATTCATTTTCTACTGATAGTGAGAAAATTGCCCGGGATCTCTCAGCAAGTGGAAAAACAGTATTATTTGCCGCTGTTGATGGAACTTTTGCAGCACTGCTTGGTGTTGCTGATAAAATTAAGGATGAAACTCCAGATACAGTGAAGAAGTTGAAGGCTATGGGGCTTAAAATTGTCATGCTTACTGGAGATAATAAGGCAACTGCTGAAGCAATCGCTGCTCAAGCTGGAATCGATACTGTTATTTCTCAGGTTTTGCCCGATGAAAAAGCTGATAGAGTCAAAGACTTACAGCAGGAAAATTATCGTGTGGCAATGATTGGGGATGGTGTCAATGATGCGCCAGCCCTTGCCCAGGCAGAGCTTGGTATTGCCATGGGGACTGGTATTGACGTAGCTATTGAATCCGGTGATGTGGTCATTATGAAAGGAAATCTGGATGGCGTCATCACTGCGGTTTCATTGAGCCGTGCCACCATGCGAAATATCCGCCAGAATCTATTTTGGGCTTTTGCTTATAATGTCTTTGGTATTCCTATTGCTGCCGGGGGGTTATACATTTTTGGAGGTCCACCGCTTAATCCGATGATAGCTGGTGCTGCCATGGCTCTTTCTTCGGTGTCCGTTGTCACAAACGCCTTGCGCCTCAGGTTTTTTCAGCCGGAGTAGTGAACTTGTCAGAGCAAATTATTGCAAAACATTCTCTTTGCAAATCTATTTATAGTGTCCATAAATTAAGATGATAGACTGGGACTAAATAGCGGCATATCGGTTTTTTTCCTTGACATCTACAGGTACGGGTCTATATATATCACAGGTTTTTTCTGAATACCGATTCAGTTCTGGTTGATTCTTTTTTATCTATAATTAATAATCAATGACCCTGAATCATATATAGTGTCGGTCAAATTCTTTAACTGAAATTTAACGAGTGAGGAAATGTTATGTTCTCAAAGTTAGTTGCTCCACATGGTGGAAGAGGTCTTGTTTGTGCGCTTCTCAGTGGTTCTGAGCTGGAAGCTGAAAAAGAAAAAGCACAGGGACTGAAAAAAATTCAGATTTCCGGCCGTGCAAAAGGCGACCTGATCATGATGGGTATTGGTGGTTTTTCTCCATTGGACGGCTTCATGACCCGTGCAGACTGGAAAGGCGTTTGTGAAAATTTTCAGATGGCAGACGGCACATTCTGGCCTGTACCTATCACCTTGGACGTTGACCAGGCTGATGCAGATGCAATCAACGAAGGCGACGAAATTGCTCTTGAGAATGATGGCGAAATTTTCGCTACCATGAAAGTTGCTGAAAAATATGCGATGTCCGCTGAAGACAAAAAATGGGAATGTGAGATGGTCTTCAAGGGCGAAGGTGAAGATTCAGTTGATGGCAAATTCTGGGAAGTTGCCATGGACGATCATCCAGGCGTACAGATGGTAATGGCACAGAAAGATGTGAACCTTGCCGGCCAGGTAAAAGTTCTCTCTGAAGGCGAGTATCCTGCAGAGTACGAAGGCGTTTATCTGACACCTGCTCAGACTCGTCGTATGTTCGACGAGCGTGGTTGGGCAAATGTTGCTGCACTCCAGCTTCGTAACCCAATGCATCGCTCTCATGAGTTCCTTGCAAAAATCGCAATTGAGGTATGTGACGGCGTTCTGATTCACTCTCTTATCGGTAACTTGAAGCCAGGTGACATTCCAGCCGATGTTCGCGTAAAAGCAATCGATACTCTGGTTGAGCATCACTTTGTCAAAGAAAACGTAATTCAGGCTGGTTACCCACTTGATATGCGTTACGCTGGTCCCCGTGAAGGCCTGCTCCATGCTACCTTCCGTCAGAACTACGGTGTAAAC
This sequence comes from uncultured Desulfobulbaceae bacterium, assembly GCA_947260045.1. GTDB lineage: Bacteria > Desulfobacterota > Desulfobulbia > Desulfobulbales > Desulfobulbaceae > CAMYOP01. Next base: position 1,795 of record CAMYOP010000176.1, on the reverse strand, counting down.
AACATGCTGATCGGTCGTGACCACGCTGGTGTTGGTGACTTCTACGGTCTGTTCGAAGCACAGGACATTTTCGATCGCATCCCACAGACAGGCGACAATGCAAAAGACCTGCTCTGTAAGCCAATGAAAATTGACTGGACTTTCTATTGCTCAGAGTGTGACGGTATGTCTTCTCTGCGTACATGTCCGCATGACAAAAACTCTCGCGTTATCCTTTCTGGAACCAAACTGCGTAAAGCTCTTTCTGAAGGCGCTGATATTCCAGATCATTTCGGTCGTGATGAGGTTCTTGTTGTTCTTCGTGCATACTATGAAGGCCTCACAGAGAAAGTTGAAGTTAAGATGCAGGGTGCCGCTTCTGGTGACTCCATGTAATTTTTTTCAGCCTCGCTGAAATAGTATTTGAAAAAGGAGGTGCCTTACGGCATCTCCTTTTTTTTTTCTTTCTTTTTTAAAGAGAGAGTAATAGTTCTGCTGTTTATTATTACTCTCAGGGCTAAATCTTTATCACTGGAACAAAGGCAAGGTATGAGCACAGTAGTCAACGTGGGGCTGGGTGAGAGAAGCTATCCTATTCTCATTAAAAAAAACCTCATTGCGGGTATTGGTCTCGATTTACAACAGCGGAATATAGCGAAACGCTATGGAGTCATCTCTGATGATTATGTCGCCGAGCTGTATGGAGATAAGTTGATGGCCTCTCTGCGACAGGCTGGAATTGAGGCCGAGCTAATTACCTTCCCAAGAGGCGAAGCAAGCAAGCACCTTGAAACCATAGCAGCTTTGGCAAGTACCCTGGCAAATCGCGGCTTTGATCGTAAAGATTGTCTCATTGCTCTTGGTGGTGGGGTGACTGGCGATATTACAGGGTTTCTGGCAGGGATCTATATGCGAGGTATTCCCTTTGTTCAGGTTCCAACAACACTCCTTGCCCAGGTGGATAGTTCCGTGGGTGGCAAGACCGGAGTGGATATTCCCCAAGGTAAAAATCTGGTGGGAGTATTTTACCAGCCAAAAGCAGTCTATATTGACATTGATGTTCTTCAAACATTACCCCATGCAGAATTGCAGGGTGGGCTGGCAGAAGTTATAAAATACGGCGTTATTGTGGATAAGGAATTTTTTGAATATATTGAAAAAAATCGACAAGATATTCTAAGTCTTAAGGATGATGTCATAATAAAGGTGGTTGCACGCTGCTGTGAGCTCAAAGCCTGGGTTGTTGAGCAGGATGAGTGTGAAGGCGGACTACGGAGAATTTTGAATTTCGGCCATACCATTGGTCATGCAGTAGAGGCAGCATCTGGTTTTAAGCTCATTCATGGTTTGGCTGTAGCAATTGGGATGCGCACTGCAGCAGATCTTGCTGTAAAAGGTGGTCATCTCACAGCAGAAGAATCCAGCCGTATCAGTACATTGATTCAAGATTATGGTATGTCAGTCCAGGTTCCACCTGAGTATAACAGGCAGAAAATAAAGGAGTATTTACAGGCAGACAAAAAGACTGTTGGTGGTCGTGTATTTTTTGTCCTGCCAACTGCAATTGGAGCTGTCACCATAACTGACCAGGTTGGGGAAAAAGATATAGACTCTGTCCTGGAGAATAGCTAAGCGTTTCAACAATATGTCGATATACGATTTTTACTGTCAGGGTTGTAACACTCATTTTCACTGAATTTTTTTTGTTTCCTGGTCAGAAAAGAGTTGACGGGATTTATGTTTTTCTTCTTTGGCACTGATTATTTTCATAGCTTCTTCTTCAGAGATATTTAGGGAGCTTGCTATCTCTGCAACG
>CAMYOP010000175.1 GCA_947260045.1 uncultured Desulfobulbaceae bacterium | reverse complement strand
TAAATCCATAAGCACTATGATACCAGTTGAGAATTTTTTTAACAGCAATGGGAAATATGCCGAGCAGGGCAAAAGAAATAATCAAGCCTGGCGAAAGTATTCCAGCAAGAGAGTCAAGTTTCCCTATTTCTTTCCCTGCATTTACATAGACAAAGGTACCAGGCAGCATGCCAATTTGTGAAACCAGGTAAAATGTCAGCAAACGCATTTTTGTCAGTCCCATAACCAGGTTTATAATAAAGAAAGGAAAGGCAGGAACAAGTCGCAGGGTAAAGAGGTAGAACCCTCCTTCCTCTTCTACTCCTTTATTAATGGTAACGAGCTTGTCGCCAAATTTGTTTTGGACCCAGTCACGCAGAAGAAACCTGGAGACAATGGTTGCTAAGGTGGCACCAATGGTGGAAGCAAAGGATACGAGCAGCACACCAACCCAGAGGCCAAACAGAGCACCACCAGCTAAGGTCAGTATGGCAGCACCTGGAAGTGACAGAGCTGTGGTCAAAATATATATGAGCATATAGCCAGCAATAACTAAAAATGTATGCTCGCTGTAGAGTTGGCCAAATCGCAGCTGTGATTCTTTTAAGTAAGCAAGAGTAAGATATTGGTCCAGGTTGAACACTTTGAAAAGAACAATGGCGATGATGATAGCTGCAATAATGGGTAATTTTTTCAGCAAATTTTTATTCATAAGATTTACTCCAGTACTCAGCGTATGCTCTTGGTCGTGTTGAGTTCCCAATTATAGTCAAGATATTCTATATCGTAGCCACCACCTTCAAGAAAAGCTTTTTTCTCTTGCTCTATATAGGGCAGGATAAAGGGAAGGGCATCTTTTGCCCCAGCAGGGAAGGTTTTTTTGTCAAATTTGAAAATCATGGAAAAGAGTGCTTTTTTTTGGGCCTTATCAACACGTAAGCCTTTTTCTGGGTCACTTAAAAACAGTGTTGCCTGTTTTTGCAGTTGGGCATAGAGCGTATCACCTTTGAATGCTAATGGTGCAAGATCAGGACAACTGAGAGAGGCACACACCACGCCAAAGTGGATGAGTGGTTCGCCAAAATGGCCAAGCAAAATTTCATGTTCTATTTCATTGAGATTGAATTGGCTGCCATTGATAGTAATTATATCGATTTTCCATGGTTGTTTGAGCCAGTTAATTTTTCGGCTGCGAATAGAATCAACAGGATAGTGATCAAGAATCATCTTGATAGCACCAATGTTATAGGTATTTATCCAGAAGGCAATTGCATCTTCTTTTTTAGAGAGTTTTGTCGGGTCAAAACTGGCCAGTTGATTGAGCAGATTGTTGTAGAGCGATTTGGGGTCTTGCTTGCTTTTATAAAGCTCTTCGTACTTAACTGCATTAATTTTGAATTGCCCTATATGTTGCCCAGGAACCAGATAGGTATCCAGAAACTGTTGATAGAGGGTAGTCTCAAATTGGCTGGCGAAAACGTTTTGAAACGGGCAGAGTGACAGAATAAAGAAGATGATTGGGCCAAAAGGAAGCGCAGGGAAAAAAGATTTCATTTTCATTTTTCCATCTCCTAAGTTGAAGGGGTTCCAGGCTAATCTGAAATTATACTGTTAATTTATAGAGTAAGCATGAATAGCAAATCCAGCCAAAGCCAACCTGGAAAAAAATCATTCATCAGCACAACCACAGCTCTGTTCATCCTGATGGCAATCCTGACATAGTAATTGGTCAGTGTTATCATTCCAGACAAGAGAGTCAGGGGCAAAGAATTTGGAGCAACTCGCGCATTGTTTGCTGGAAGGCAGTTTTTTACCTGTTTCCCTTATGGCCTCTATTCTTTGTAGAATAGGTGGATGTCTATAGTTTAGAAATACATTGAAAGGGTGTGGTGTTAAGTTACTGAGATTTGCTCTGCTGAGTTTTTTGAGTCCACTTATGAGGTTTTCTGTTTGTTTTGTTGTTTTTACAGCATAAATGTCTGCCTGAAACTCATGCTTTCGCGAAAATACGTTAAAAAAAATGGAAAGCAGGGTGGAGATAGGGGAGTAGAGAAATCCAAAAAATATAAGACTGGCATATATTGAGACATTGTCCATTTTAAAGGCGGCAAAGAGCGGCTCATTACCCAGGAAAATGGAAAGAATAAAAAAGATGAATCCCATCTGTAAAATAGAAGCTGTCATCATTTTGTAAATATGTTTGAGTTTGAAATGGCCCATCTCATGGGCCAATACAGCGACAATTTCAGAGGTGGATAGTTTTTGGATAAGTGTATCAAAAAAAACTATTCTACGAAAACGACCAAAACCCGTAAAAAAAGCATTTAACTTAGTGGATCGTTTCGAGCCATCCATTGTATAAATACCCTTCATGGCGAAGTTTTGTTCGTCTGCATATTTGGTGATGGAAGTTTTAAGGTCGCCATCTTCTAGAGGGATAAATTTATTAAAGAGTGGCATGATGACAACAGGGGCCAAAAACTGCATAATAATTGTGAAAGCTATGACTCCCAGCCAACAATAAATCCAGGCAAGGTCTCCTCCTTTTTCAAAGAACCAGAGGACAAATGCCATGAGTGGCCCACCGATGACTGCGGACAATAAAATACTTTTAATCCTGTCTAGTACAAATGTTTTCGGGGTGGTTTTGTTAAAGCCGAATTTTTCTTCAATAACAAAGGTGGAATAGAGAGTAAAAGGAAGACTGATGATGCTTGTTAAGGTGAACAAAATAGCAAAGTAGAGAAGGCCTGTAGTAATGCTGCCAAAAGCAAAACTACGTGCTAAAAGGTCAATCTGGTTAAAACCGCCTAACACAATAAAGAGGATGGTAATTGGCAGCATAACACACCCATTAATCAGTGAAAAACGGGTATTGGTGGCCGTGTATTGCTGGGAATCCTTGTAGCTCTCTTTATCAAAAGTATCTTGAAATTCTGCAGGGAGCTCAGGTTGTAATGACCTGAGGTTGAGTATGGATAAAATGAGATCAAGAACAAAATGGATCAGGAGGATTGTTAGGATAAGAATAAGGTAGAAGTTCATTGTTATTTTCCGATTAGGAATTATTGTTATGAGCAGTGAGCAATTTTTACAGAAACGAGGATTCTGGTCAATTCATCACTTTTTATTATTGAGCCGGGTAATACTAGCAAGTACTGCTCTATCCTGCCAGGGAGAAATATTGTGCAACAAGATCATGCAACTATTGAGGGTACCGTGAAGAAGGGTTTTTCGGGTTTACAGGTTTTCGGAATTGTTATTGCCACCGTATGTGCCACGGTTCTAGTCCTGGCACTCCTTTTCAAGCCTTGGCTGTTTCCCAAAGAATTTGTGCCTGTTGTCCTAAATACTGCAGAAGAGAAAGTATTGAGTGCCAAACTTGAAGTGCTAGATTTTTATGGTGGACTTGCAGAGGGTAATGATAAAGCTGGTAAGAGCACTGCTGCTGCTGACGCAAATTTTCCCAAAAAAATTGAGGATTATGATTCAGATGGCAATGTAGTGCCCGAAGCGTACAGCGAAAAAGGTACCAGCAGGGAAGTGTACTTCAGTGAACGGGAAGTAAATGCTTTGCTTGCAAATAATACTGATCTTGCCAAAAGATTAGCTGTTGATCTGGCCAGTGAGTTGATCAGTGCAAAGCTGATTGTGAATGTGGATCCGGAAGTACCAGTGTTTGGTGGTAAAACTGTGCGGGTGAGACTTGGTGCACAGGTGGCGTATCGCGATGATCACCCTGTAATTAAATTAAAAGGTGTGAGCTTGATGGGCGTGCCTATTCCCAATGCCTGGCTGGGTGGAATCAAGAATGTAGATCTTGTTCAGGAATTTGGCACAGAAGATGGCTTTTGGAAAATTTTCTCTGACGGGGTTGAGTCAATCCAGGTTGAAGAAAAGCGAATCACCGTAACCTTGAAAGAATAAACAAGTTATTTTCAAGGCTAGCCAGAGAGATCGGCCCCCGTGAAACTGATAAGCTGCAGGAGTTTTTCAGGCTAATACGGTTATATCGTCACCAGCTGTAATGGTTCCTGGTTTGAGAACCTTGGCAAAAATGCCTTCACGGGGCATGATGCAATCACCGACCTGTTGGAAGATGGCGCAGCCTTTATGACATTTCTTTCCGATCTGGGTCACTTCCAGCTCTACTTTTCCAGCACTGAGCTTGGTGCCTATTGGCAGAGTGGCCAACTCAATGCCTTCAGTGGTAATGTTTTCGGCAAATGCTCCTGGTTCAAGCTCCAATCCCTTTGCCCGCATAAAGTCAATTGATTCTTGCGCTAGCAGGCTCACCTGCCTGTGCCAGTCGCCAGCATGTGCATCCCCTTCAATACCATGATCAACACGAAGGTTAACTGAATCAACAGGTTCTTTGTTGACACCTTTTTTTTTGCTGATATTAAGCGATATTACCTTTCCCATAGTCTCAAATCTCTTTGTTTGACATTAAATCTGTACTGAGATAGCGCTCTCCAGTATCAGGCAGGATGACCGCTATTCGCTTGCCTGCATTTTCGGGACGCTTGGCAAGGGTAATTGCAGCAGCTGCTGCTGCTCCTGATGAGATTCCACAGAGGATTCCTTCAACATGGGCAAGGGTTCGTGCAGTCTCAAAAGCCTCTTCATTTTTTACTTGCATTACCTCATCTATCACTGACCTGTCAAGCACCTCAGGAATGAAACCAGCACCTATGCCTTGGATTTTATGGGGTCCAGGGTCGCCACCGGAAAGAACAGGTGAAGCTGCAGGCTCTACTGCTATTGCTTGTAAATGAGGTATTTTTTCTTTTAAAACACTGCCTGCTCCTGTTATTGTGCCACCTGTGCCGACGCCTGAAACAAAAAAATCCAGATTTCCATTTGTTTGACTCATTATTTCAAGAGCAGTTGTCTGTCGGTGTATTTCAGGATTTGCAGGATTGGTAAACTGATTGGGCATCCAGGAGTCTGGAATTTCTTCGATGAGTTGTGCAGCTTTGGCCAAGGCTCCTTTCATTCCTTTGGGGCCAGGTGTAAGTACAAGTTTGGCACCGAAATGAATCAGCATTTTTCGTCGTTCCATACTCATGGTTTCAGGCATGGTTAGAATCAGTTTGTAGCCTCTGCTGGCACAGACAAAGGCAAGACCAATACCAGTGTTGCCACTTGTAGGTTCAATGATGGTGGTTTCTTTGGTGAGAAGTCCTTCCTTTTCTGCAGTGTCAATCATGGCGACTGCAATTCTGTCTTTAACGCTGCCAAGCGGATTGGAAGATTCCAGCTTCGCTAGAAGGTCGACGCCCAATTCATCGGACAAATTCTGTAATCGGATAAGTGGAGTGCAGCCGGTAGAACGTGTAATGTTTTCAATCATTGCTTGCATAAAAATCACCTTTCAGATTTTCCAATGTAGATAAGTTCTGGCTGTTTTAGCATTACCTTGGTATCAGGGCCTACGCTTTCTGTCAGCCAGACATTACCACCAATAATTGATCTTGCACCTATAGTTGTATTTCCGCCAAGTATAATTGCATTGGCATAAATTATAACATCATCTTCTATTGTGGGGTGTCGTTTTGTATCTCGTAAACTGGCACCAGCATCACGGGGCAAAGATAAGGCGCCGAGAGTCACTCCCTGATAGAGTCTCACCCTGTTGCCAATTTGAGAGGTTGCGCCTACAACCACGCCAGCACCATGATCAATAAAGAAAGCCCTGCCGATTGAACAGTTCGGATTGATGTCTATGGCTGTTCTGTGATAGGCGTACTCACTCATTATTCTTGGAATAATAGGTACATTCATTTTGACGAGCTCGTGGGCCAATCTGTAGACCAGGGTTGCAAATAAGCCTGGATAAGAAAAGACAACTTCATCAACATTGCTTGCTGCTGGATCTCCTTCAAGGGTTGCCTGGATATCCTGTTCCAGCTTTTCCTTGACAGCTGGCAGTGTTTTAATGAATGCTGAGGATATTTCATAGCTGGATTCACCACAATTTTTACAGCTCTGGTTGTGGCGAAAACAATCGTGACGAATGGCATTATTGACCTGAAGAGCCAAATTTTCGTACAGCACAGTCAATTTTTGGCCAAGATAATAATCAAGACTGGCCGGACTAAGGACCATACTTGTAAAATAGCCGGGAAAGAGAACTTGTTGGGTTTGTTTGATAAGTTCTACGACATCTTTACGCGACGGAATTGGTACTGGCTC
>CAMYOP010000174.1 GCA_947260045.1 uncultured Desulfobulbaceae bacterium | reverse complement strand
CAGCTTGGATGACTTGAAAAAGGGTATCTCTGATCGTCTGACCCAGGAAAAGGAAACGGCTCTAGAAGGTGACCTGACAGACCGAATTATGCATAAACTGGTTGAAGGTAACGAATTTGAAGTACCACAACGTTTGGTCATTTATGAAGTGGAAGAGATGATAAAACAAACCGAAGCGAATCTGGAGCGCAGTGGATTGAGTCTTGAGTCCGCCGGTATAAATCGTGAAGATCTTGCCGAAAAGAATGCAGAAGCTGCAGTGAAAAGAGTTCGTGGTGACTTTATCTTAAAGCAAATTGCTGAGCAGGAAGAAATCAAACTTGCAGATGAAGATGTTGATCGCGGTTATAAACGGATTGCTGACGAATACAATATGTCAGTTGCCCAGGTGAAACAATATTTTCAGCGTCGTGAAGAATTGATGCCGTTCATGAACGAACTGCTCAATGAAAAAATTATTAGCTTTTTGCTCAGTTCTGCAAACTTCGTAGAAGAATCTACTGACAAAAAAGAGCCGGCAGAGCAGGAAAGCGCTGAATAATTCATAACCTCAGTGGTGGGGCAGAAGTTCTCACACTGTTGGACGCAGGTATATAACCTTATAGTATAAAAGGTTTTTGGAGATGCTGGTGTTGGTTGATTGTAAACCGATACCAGCTTTTTCGTTCTTTGGTGATTGCATGCAGCCATATCCTGTTATATATTTGTGTATCAGACGTGATTTAGACGCTTGCTAACAATTACAAGCCATTAATTCTTTAATATTTTTATCAGGGAGTAGGAAAATATGAATCTGGTTCCCATGGTTGTTGAACAAAGTCCACGTGGTGAGCGGGCTTTTGATATTTATTCAAGGCTGCTCAAGGAGCGGATTATTTTTCTTGGCACACAAGTTAATGATAGTGTTGCCAGCGTGATCATAGCGCAGCTTCTTTTTCTCGAAGCTGATGATCCTGATAAGGATATAACCTTCTACGTCAACTCTCCAGGCGGGTCTGTAACTGCCGGACTAGCCATCTACGATACCATGCAATATATTCGGAGTGATGTTGCAACTCTTTGTATGGGACAGGCAGCCTCAATGGGTGCTTTACTGCTGGCTGCAGGAACAGAAGGAAAACGTTTTGCTCTGCCAAATTCCCGTATCATGATTCATCAACCCATGGGCGGTTATCAGGGACAGGCCACAGATATTGACATTCATGCCCGCGAAATTTTACGGATGCGCAAGGACTTGAACACAATTTTGGCTAAACATACGGGCAAAACAATGAAAAAAATCCAGACCGATACTGATCGGGATAATTTTATGTCAGCGGAAGAAGCTCGCAAGTATGGTATAATAGACAAAGTACTTTATAAGCGTGAGGATGCCGAAGAGGAGAAGTAGAATGAGTGATGAATTTCTTGGTGATTCGAGCGTCTCCTGTACCTGTTCTTTTTGCGGAAAGCATCAAGATGAGGTAGGAAAGCTCATAGCCGGTCCCAATGTATATATATGCGATGAATGTATAGACCTCTGCAACGAGATTGTTAAAGATTCCGTCCATGAGGAAGAGGGTGAGGAAAGTCAGGGTCGTGTATTGAAACCAAAAGAGATCAAACAGCATCTCAATGAGTATGTTGTTGGGCAGAAATATGCCAAGCGCGTTCTTTCGGTTGCAGTGCATAATCATTATAAACGAATCGATTTTCAGGCCAATAATCTGATAACCGATGTTGAGCTGCAAAAAAGCAATATCATCCTGATTGGTCCGACAGGGAGTGGAAAAACACTTATTGCCCAAACCCTGGCCAAAATTTTAAATGTTCCTTTCACAATCGCTGATGCAACCACGCTGACCGAGGCAGGGTATGTTGGTGATGATGTCGAAAATATTCTGGTTAACCTGCTCCAGGCAGCTGATTACGATATAGACAAAGCTGAACGAGGCATTATCTATATTGATGAAATAGATAAAATTGCTCGAAAATCAGACAGTCCTTCTTTGACACGGGACGTGTCGGGCGAGGGCGTACAGCAGGCACTGTTGAAAATTATTGAGGGAACCAATGCCTCAGTACCACCAAAAGGTGGCCGGAAACATCCCCAACAGGAGCTTGTCCGTATTGATACCACCAACATTTTGTTTATCGTCGGTGGAGCATTTGTCGGTCTTGATAGCGTTATCAAACGAAGGTCTGGAACCAAGGCAATAGGTTTTGGTGCGAAAGTAGTTGCTGAAACCAAAAAAAGCTTTGGTGAGATTCTCGCTGACGTCCAGCCGGAAGATCTTTTGAAGTTTGGTTTGATTCCTGAGTTGGTTGGCCGTTTGCCGGTTATCGCCACCATGGAGGAACTGCTCGAGGAGGATCTGATTCAGATCCTGAAAGAGCCGAAAAATGCTTTGACCAAGCAGTACAAAAAGCTCTTTGAGTTTGAGAATATCAAACTCAGTTTCACCGAAGGTGCACTCCTTGCCATTGCCAAAAAAGCATTGGCACGGAAATCTGGAGCACGTGGATTGCGTTCGGTGATAGAAGAGGCCATGCTTGATGTCATGTTTGACCTTCCTTCTGAAGAGCATGTTACAGAGTGTGTTATTAACGAGCAGGTGATCACTGAAGGTGAATATCCTGTAATTTTGTATGAGAATACTGAAGCTAAAAAGAGCGCTTGATTACTATGAGTATTTCAGCAACAGAAACATATCCACTGATGCCCCTGCGGGATATTGTCATTTTTCCAGGTATGGTGGCTCCACTTGTGGTTGGCAGGAAAAAATCTATAAAAGCTCTGGAAGAAGCCATGGAAAATCACTCCATGATTTTTCTTGTCACCCAGCAAGATGCTGGTGTGGATGATCCTGAGGAAAAACATCTTTATAAGCTTGGAACACTAGCCAATGTTATGCAACTTCTGCGTTTGCCTGATGGTACAATCAAGGCATTGGTAGAGGGCAAGCAGCGGGCGCGTTATACTTCTTTTTCAGAAGGAGAAGAGTTTGTCACTGTGACAGTTGAGCCTGTCCTTGATGAGGAGCGCGGAGGACCAGAAGTAACGGCTTATGTGCGAGAGCTCAAGAAAGCTTTTGAAAAGTTTGTAAAGGTCAATAAGAAGATTCCAGAAGAGGTACATAAGTCCATAGCAGGCGTGGAAGACCCCGCCAGGTTGATTGATCTTATTTGCTCACATATTCCTCTTAATACTGAAGACAAGCAGAAAATTCTTGAAACAGACTCTCTTGCTGAACGTGTTATGTATGCGCTGGAATCAATTTACAGAGAGTTAGAACTGTCAGAGCTTGAAAAGAAAATTCACGCCAAAGTAAAAAAGAAGATGGCCATTACCCAGCGGAACTATTATCTGGGTGAAAAAGTCAGGGTTATTCAAGATGAGATGGGCCAAGGTGAAGGTGGTGATGAGCTTTCCGAGCTGGAACAGGTGCTTGAGAAAAAAAGGTTGCCAAAAGAAGTGCGGGTCAAAGCCGATAAAGAGCTGAAGAAACTTCGGCAAATGCCACCAATGTCTGCTGAGACTACGGTTGTCCGCAACTATCTGGATACAATAATCAGTCTCCCCTGGAAAAAGAAAACCCGTTCGAAAATTGATATTGAAAAAGCTGAACGCGTGTTGGACGAAGATCATTTTGGACTTAAAAAACCAAAAGAGAGGATTCTTGAATATCTCGCGGTTCAGGCCCAGGTCAAAAAAATAAAAGGACCGATCATCTGTCTGGTTGGTCCTCCAGGTGTTGGTAAAACATCTGTCTGCAAATCAATTGCCCGAGCTATGAGCCGCAAATTTATCCGTCTTTCTCTTGGTGGTGTGCGTGATGAAGCAGAAATTCGTGGTCATCGTCGTACCTATATAGGAGCCATGCCGGGTAAAATTATCCATTCAATGCAAAAGGCTGGCGTGAAAAATCCGGTTTTCTGTCTTGATGAAGTGGATAAAATGAGTACTGATTTTCGCGGTGATCCTTCTGCAGCTCTTCTTGAGGTTCTTGATCCCGAACAGAACTACTCCTTTAACGATCATTATCTTGATCTGGATTATGACCTTTCAGAAGTGTTTTTCATCACCACGGCTAATAATCTGCACGGTATTCCACTGCCACTGCAGGACAGAATGGAAATCATAAAACTGAGCGGCTATACCGAAGAGGATAAGCTGAAAATTGCTGAAGAGTTTCTTATTCCAAAACAACTTGATGCCTGTGGTTTTAAGAAAGAAGCCATCAAATTCAGTGATGGGGCCGTCCTGGAGATAATTCGGAAATATACCAGAGAAGCAGGGGTCAGAAGTCTGGAACGGACTATTTCTGCAGTATGTAGAAAAACAGCCAGGAAACAGCTTAAAGAAAAGACCAGCTCCAAACTGCACCGCATTTCCCAACAATCTGTGTCCAGTTACCTTGGAGTCCCTAAGTATCGCTACGGGCTTGCTGAGGTGCGTGATGAAATAGGTTTAAGTACTGGTCTTGCCTGGACAGAAGTTGGCGGTGAATTGCTTCAGATTGAAGCATCACTGATGCCTGGTGCCGGCAAAATGATTGTTACAGGAAAGCTTGGCGATGTCATGCAGGAGTCCGCACAGGCTGCTCTTACTTATGTGCGTTCACGATCAATGCGTCTTGGCCTTGATCCTGGATTTTTTCAAAAGATTGACGTCCATGTTCATGTGCCTGAAGGGGCGATCCCGAAAGATGGTCCTTCAGCTGGTATAACAATTGCGACCAGTATTGTTTCTGCATTTTTAAAATTGCCAGTGAACCGGCAGATCGCCATGACAGGGGAAATCACTCTCCGTGGCAGAGTTCTTCCCATTGGCGGCTTGACTGAAAAGCTACTTGCTGCCAAGCGTGGAAATATAACTCACGTTTTAATTCCCAAGGAAAACGAAAGGGATTTAAAAGAAGTGCCACAAAAGGTAAGAAACAGCCTGCAAATTGACCTGGTAGAACATGTCGATGAGGTGCTTCAAAAAGCGCTTATTATGAAGGATGATGAGGTATTGTTTAAGGAAGTAGCATTAGAATCTATTTTCAGTGACATCACCCTCTCATCGCATAATACGCCAACTCACTAAACTATTGAAGATATTGATCAGGCCTGCGCTGCAAGGGAAAAGAAAGTTTAAAAGTCTTTTGATTTAAGTCTACTTTTTTACTTGACTCAAAGCAGTGATCTTGATAAAAAGACCATCACCTTTTGGGGGGCGAATAGCTCAGTTGGGAGAGCATCGGCCTTACAAGCCGGGGGTCACAGGTTCGAGCCCTGTTTCGCCCACCACCAAAAAGGGGTTGTAGCTCAGTTTGGTTAGAGCGCCGGCCTGTCACGCCGGAGGTCGCGAGTTCGAGTCTCGTCAGCCCCGCCAGTATATTCAAGGAGTTAAGCGTTTTCGCTTAACTCCTTTTTTGTTTTAAGGAAGGCTTTCAGAAGGCTTTTTTCAGAAATATTGATTTAACTGTAGAAGTGGGAACTCAATCTGACCATAGACGGCATTAACTCGAACAAGAGAATCAGGGACACCTCAACCAGCCCACCTTGCCTGGTGGTTAGCCTTGCCAACGCTATTCTCTTAAAATCTAATTATTTTCAAGAAAAGTGAAAAAATGGGTATTTCTACCTATAGAAAAATATTTGTAGCTATGCTTAATTGAACGGTGATTCAGTTTTGGGGGTGGATAAGGAGTCAGGAAGAATGTAAACTTCAGCTTCTACTTAATTGCTTAGGGTTGCCAATTGAAAGCTCTATTGATGATCTGGTGGTGTTATCAAGTTTTTTAGTATCATGTAAGAATGATAACATCAATTATCAGGTGGCACCTTGGAAGATGTTAATTTGGATGAAAAAGGTGAAACATTTTATCTTTGTTAATAAGTCAGGAATAACTTTTACAATAAGAAAAAAATAACATCTAAAAAACCGAAATAATGAGGTCAGGATCAATGTTAAAATGTGATACGTTCTGATGTTATATACTTTTTCACTTTTGATCTAATTTAATTTACTTTAGGGTAGAACCAATGGCACGCTTTATGCATTCCGGGTAACACCCCTAATGTTAATGTTGACCGGACGAATTTCGTCCGGTCAACACCTTGTTAGCTGTCGAAATTAATAAAATAAGAAGGGTTTATTATTTGCCATGCTCTTCCTGAGACTTACACTTTTTTTAATATTCGCGTTGGGGATTCTTGTC